>JBIIWK010000328.1:0-3378 GCA_044338955.1 Burkholderiaceae bacterium | reverse complement strand
GGGAGGCTCTCTGGGCACAGAGCCCGTTGCCACCACGACAAAGTCTGGCTTAAACGCCTTGATCATTGCTGCGTCAGCGTCGATGCCGCATTTGACCGGCACCTTCATCTCCATCAACTGCGACCAACGGTAATCCCAGACCGGTTGAACCTCAGTTTTATCGGGCGCTGCGACGGCCAAATGAATTTGTCCGCCCACACGCTGTGCTTTTTCCCAAATCTCAACTTCGTGACCACGTCCACGTGCAACGCGCGCGGCTTCAATGCCAGCAACCCCAGCCCCCAATACCAAGACCCGCTTGCGTGGTGTTTGGGGTGGTGCAAATAGTTGCGGTTCGGCAAATTCGAGGGCTTCGAATTCTGTCCCAACCATTGGGTTCTGTACGCACGACACATCTTTTTCAAGCGTTAAACGTTCAAAACAGACATTGCAGGCAATGCATTCGCGTATCGGTGCCTTGACCTCACCAAAGGCTTTGAGAGCCCAATGTGGATCCGCATACAACGCGCGTCCCACCGATACAAAATCAGCACTGCCACTGGCCAGCACGGCTTCAGCGTCTGCCGGCGTCACAATACGGCCTGCTACAAAAACGGGCACCTTCACAGCATCTTTAATCGGCTTGGCCACGGGTGCCAGACAGCCGCGCGCAAACGATGGTGGCTGGATGCAATACTTTGACAATTGCGGGCTTTCATTGCTGCCGCCAGACAGATCAATCGCATCGGCTCCTGCCTGCTCAACAGCCTGAGCCAGAGCAATAATCTCGTCTTGCGTATAGCCGCCCTCGACAAACTCGCTTGCGCTTAACCGTACGACCAAGCACAAATCAGGCAATGCTTGTTTCACCCGATCAATCGTTTCAAGCAGCATGCGCATCCGATTTTGCAATGTGCCACCATACTGATCGGTGCGCTGATTGACCCGTTCTGTAAAGAACTGTTGAAACAAATAACCATTACCCGCATGGATTTCGACGCCGTCATAGCCTGCAAGCCAAAGACGGCGCGCTGCTGCAACAAATAAACCCTGCAACTCGTGAATCTCTGTGACGCGCAGCGCTCGCACTGCGTCACCGGTGTTGGGATTGATCCAGTCGCTGGGGCCGACCGGCTCCATGTTAAGTACAGCTCGACGCAGCAAGGCACCACGATGGTTAATTTGACCAAAGACATGGCTGCCGTGCTCTTTGATGCCCTGCACCAAGCGGGCCAGCCCTGGAATAAAGCGGTCGTGATAACAGCACAACGAATTATGGTGCGAGCGTGCGGTCTCGGTCACAATCATGGCCTCAGTCATGATCATGGCAACCCCACCGCGCGCGCGCTCGGCGTAGTACTCGCAGTCGCGCTGGGTCGACAGGCCGTCAGTCGTACTGTAGTTCGTCCCCATCGGCGCCATCACGATACGGTTTTTTAAACGTAGGTTGCCGATCTGGCCCGGTTGTTGCAACAGCATAAGTCACCCTCTCGTCTCGCCTGAATGTGCGCGACGTTGTCTCTGCCCCGAAAAAACGAGGCCTGTTATAGATCTTCAGGCAGTATGCTAACTACTGATTATTTGTAGGTCAATCCGCTAAAATGAAAAACAATACTGAATTGCAGTCAATAATAGGGTTTTCACCATGCGAAATCTCAATGCCTTACTGGTTTTCGCCAAAGTCGCAGAAACGCGCAGCTTTACCGTTGCCGCGCAGCGCTTGGGGCTGACCGCTTCGGCTATCAGCAAGTCTGTCGCGAGGCTTGAGCAAGAGCTTGGGGTCAAGCTGCTACAGCGCTCAACGCGCTTAGTCAGTTTGACCGATGAGGGCTCAAGCTTTTACGAACGCTGCCGTAACATTTTGGCCGAACTCGACGATGCAGAAAGCGCCGTCACCATGAGCAACGCCACGCCAAAGGGGCGGCTGCGTATTCAAATGCCAGTCGGCTTTGGTCGACGTGTGATCGCACCAAAACTTTGGGCGTTCACGCAGCAGCATCCAGAGTTGGTGGTGGATGTTGAGTTAAGCGATCGCGTGGTTGATCTGGCCTACGAGGGCATCGATGCTGCCATTCAGATTGGACCGGTAAGCGACTCGCGCGTGGTCGCACGCAAGCTTTGTCGCTTAAGCTTCGCCGCCTGCGCCGCACCTGAATACTTGGCTAAACACGGCGAACCCAGAACCCCCGAAGAACTTGAAGGGCACCATTGCTTGGCGTATTTGCTGCCCATGACAGGTGGGCATCGCGAATGGCAATTTGCCAAAGATGGACAAAACTTCTCAAAGTCGTTCTCGGGCGCCTTGAATATCAATAACGCAGAATCTTTGCTTGAGGCTGCGGTCGCTGGCGCTGGCATCACCATGATCAGTAATTTCATCGCCGCAGACGCGTTGAAAAGCGGAAAACTTAAGACTATCTTGCCGGATTACATCGTCGAAGGTCCCGAAGTTTCTGTTGTCTATTTGCCACGAAGCAATCTTTCGGCGAAAGTAAAGGCCTTTGTTGAATTTCTAACCCTGACTGTTGAAGGTATTGAACGCGCATGACACCCACCACCACCACACTCAAACTCATGTCAACGATGGCGTTGCGAAGCGTTCTCAAGGAAGTGATCCCTGATTTTGAAAAACAAACGGGCGTCACCGTTGAGATCAAATATGGTGCCACTGCAAAGTTAATCGAGCGTATTCGCACCGGTGCCCGAGGCGATATCGTGATCGCCGTAGCGGGTTCAATTAACGAACTCGAGGCCGAGGACATTTTGCAACAGGGCGCTCGGGTTGATCTCGTCACCTCGGATGTCGCCATGGCCGTCAGGCAGGGAGCACCTGTCCCTGACATCTCAACGCAGGAGGCATTTATTGCGACCTTGCGCGCTGCGCGTTCATTCGTATATTCTAAACAAGGGGCAAGCGGGATGTACTTCGCAAGCCTGCTCAAACGCCTAGAGATAGATGAAGAACTTCAGCCTAAAGCAACTGTCTTGGCCGAAGGCCTGACGGGCGAACCTGTGGCTCGTGGTGAGATTGAACTCGCGGTGCAGCAAATGAGTGAACTGATGCAAGTGTCTGGCATCAACATTTTTGCCAAACTACCACCTGCTGTTCAACAATCAACCACGTTTTCAATTGGCGTATTTAAAGACCCAACCAAGCCCGACTTGATCAACGCCTTCTCTACCTTTATGTGCACGCCGGCGGTCAGAGCGGTATACAAGCGTCAAGGTTTAGACCCGATCGCACCTGTCAAGGGTTAGGGCTACTCAAATAAGTCTAGGTTTAAATCCAATCACGCTTTAATCTTTAAGAGCCACTCTCATGACCAATGCCTTGCATGACCTAACGTTAGCGCAAGCAGCAGAGCTGCTACGCACGCGCAAGCTCTCGCCACTTGAATA
>JBIIWK010000390.1:0-3406 GCA_044338955.1 Burkholderiaceae bacterium | reverse complement strand
GGCAAGTTGTGCTACCCCCGCAATGATTGGCGCATCCTGCCTTCCATCAAACCAAACCATCCTTCGTGGAACGTCCCAGAGGTAAAGGAGGTCCTGGGCCAGAAGATTGCTGTGTGTCTGTGGCAAGGAGCGATGGAATGGGTCGCCCCCTGGCTCCCTCGGCCTACCATCATTGAGCCCAAGGGAGCTGTCCCGAAGAAGGGCCCGGACAAGTACCGTGACATCTCAGATGCGCGTGTGGGCAATAAGTCTCTTGAAGATTGGGGCGTCCGGTATTTCACTTGGCGGGACCTGGCGGATGGACTCAGCCCTCGTTCTATCATGTTCGGCCATGACATCTCTGATGGCTATCACCTAGCAGTGCTCACGGGGTGTACTGGTGACCTGGTATGGGGCCTAGGTGTCACTGGAATCATATACATTTGGCCCAGCGACCCAGAGTATGATGAGGGCGAAGAAGAGGTCGCCCCCATCTCAGGGCCTGACTTGCGTCGTCCTAAACAGCGTCTGGTCTTTGGGTGGAGGCTCCACGTCGGATGCACTCCTGAGAATTGCTGCCAGACCTGTGATAAGTCCTACACTGGAATGGAATTTGATGGAACTGTATGTCGCTGGGCGGTGGCCCACTTTGGCCAGAAGCCAGCTGGTTCGCCCCTCAATGCTGTTGGCCTTTGTCTCTTGCGTCACGTTGCCATGCGGGCGCCCGAACGCGGAGAGCGCCGCGGCGCCTCGTCCAGGACGCTGAACGGGGTTCTCTGGGTGGATGACTTTGCCTTCTGGCTACGGGTCGCCTGGCACGCATGGTGCAGTGGGCTGGCTGGCGGCTGCCCCATTTGCCTCGAGGCTCTGGCGGCCGCCGAGAAGCTAGACGCTTTTTGGATGGACTTGTGCGACCAACTAGGCGTGAATCTGAACATGAAAAAACACCAGCTCGCCAGTCAGACCCTTGAGTATGGTGGCTTCTTGTTTGACACGTTTAGGGGACTCCTGCTGATCCTGGCTGAGAAGCTGGTCAAGCTCCTGGCTGCTCTGAGTCAGTGGGCGTCTGCCGTCGCCATGACTCACCGCGAGCTTGATGGGGTGAAGGGCCGCGTCCTTCATTACTCTGCCTGCGTCAGGCACACCCGCATCTTGGGCTCGGAGATTGCGCGCCTCATTGGTCCTGCGGACGAGGCTACTTATGATGTACCTATTCTCATCACCTCCGAGATGCGTGCTCTTGCAAGGGAATTGCACCAAGTTACTGAGCGGTTTGCGCCTGCTGGCGCACCGCTTTGGACACCAGTGGCCTCATCAGCGTACGCTAGCTTCCTCAGGGGTGACGTTGATGTGCGGGATCGCTTCTTCTCTCTTACATGGGATGCATCGCCGTTCGGCTGGGCGGCTCTGCTACGTTGGTGGACTTCGGCCACTGACGACTGGACCTTGCGTGATCTCCTTCTCGTCGGCTCATGGCCTGTTCACTCGCCTGTCGACGAGCAGCCGCACAGGGAGTGTCTCGCAGCGTCTCTTGCCCTTGAGGCCGCTGCTCAGGCCGTAAATCTGCGCGGTCTTACAGGACTCCTCCGGAACGACGCAGAGGCTGCAATTGCTGCGCTCCGCAAAGGGAGCTCTTCGGCCCCAATGCAGTCGTGCGCCCTCCGCTTTGCGCGCCTTTGCGCAGCTCTCGATATCGACACTGTGCTTCACCATGTTGCAGGCCTTCAGCTGATCACGGAAGGAGTGGACGGCGCCTCCCGCGGGGGAGATCACTTTGGCACTGACGCCAACTTGGAGAGCACCCTGGGCCCCTCGGTGTCCTCGTCTCTGTGGTCACAGATATCTTCAGCGCTCATGACCATTGGCTGGCGAGTCACTGTTGATGCATTTGCCACCGAATCGAATCGGCGCGCCCCCCGATTTTGGAGCCGCTTCGGCGAGCCAGGCTCGGAGGCAGTGGATGCTCTCTCCGTCCCGGATTGGAGGCACAGCTGTTGCCCTCATTGTGCTGGTCTGCACCGCGAAATCGTCTATGCCTTTCCTCCATCGCCCCTCATTCGCCCTACAATTCGGAAGGCAATTGCCGATGCAGCACGTATTGTCCTGGTCTTGCCTGTTGCTGTCACGGCACCCCTCTGGTCCAAGCTCGTGTCTTGCAGCATCTGGCCCAACAGCGACGGTTTCCTTAGAATCCGCAACCCTCAGGCGGTTCTGTTTCACGCATCCCAGTACGCTCCCAAGGAGTTAGCAGTCTTTGCGTGCGACTTCTCCAAGCTCCGCCCGCGCACTGACTTGGGCTTTGCCCCGGCGTGCGCAGGGGCCTACGACCACCGCCGACGCCCATTGTGCGGGAGCCCCGAGGACTTCAGCGACCGGTCAAGGCTGCGGGAGGCTCTCTTGGCTAGGAGGGATCCGCGACTGTCTGCTTAATCATGTCCGACCTGCTCCATGTCCGGCGTGGTGCCTTCCAATCCATCGTGGTGTTTAGACTTGGCGTCGGCCCTGGGACCAGAGCCTCGTGGAATCCCCGTACCATCCTCCCGACCCTATCTTCCAATCAGCCCATTCGTGATTTCGCACTCCGCCTTGGACTGTCTATCGACAATTGGTTCTACAATGACAGTGCATCTGCGGATTTGGAGTGCAGCGACGGTCTGTGGAAGCCCACTATGCATCGCCTGTCGTTCCGTCCAGACCCTCTCAACGTACCCTCCGTGCGGGAGTCTGCGGACGCTTTTGATAGACACGTCAGGCCACTGGAAAGGGCTCGTGCCACGCGCCGCAAGTATGCTACTCTTCGTCTCTCCGTCCTGACTTGGGCCGTCTGGAAGAATATTCTGGGAGAGCTTCTGCCTATGTCTGACGACTTGCTTCGGGCCTTCATCTGGGACTCCTTGGCCTTCGAGGTCACGTTTCACGTCCTCAAGCACAGTATTGACGCCATCAAGGCATGGCACCATCGCTTGGGCATGCCAGCGCCAGCTGATGGCGTGGGAGACTACCGACGTCTCACACACAGCCTGGCTCGCCTCGGCGGCACTCCTCGCCCGCTGAAATTTCCTATCCATGCTGACGCTGTCCGTCGCCTCCTGTTGCTTCCCGTCCCGCTCCATGATCCCTGCTCCGGCCCTCCAGGCGGCTGTGATGTGTGTGTGAAGTTTCTGCATCGTTGGCGGGACTGCCTGATTGGTGCCACTGGCACTGTCACTTGCTCTCGCTGTTCAGAGGTGGCTGGCTTGCAGTCTTGTGATCTGTGGTTCGATTTTGATGCACGAGCAGGCTACTCGCGTTGGAAAGGAGGCGCAGCTATCAACGTCAAGGTCCGCAAAAACGATCAGTTTCGCCATGGCCATCAGCCCCGCATTGGCGCGGCCTCTGACCGCCGTCTGGATTTAGTTCGGCAGCTCCGTGCCTTCATGCGAGCCGT
>JBIIWK010000082.1:0-11788 GCA_044338955.1 Burkholderiaceae bacterium | reverse complement strand
GATCGAAAATTCAATTGGATAATCGGGGTTCAAGTAGGCAGCCTACTTGCGATGATTGGCTTTATGGCCAAGTTGGCGCGTTTCTTTTGAGTACACACATGGAAAAACGCCTCACAATCTTAGAAGTTTTAGCCGACCAAAATCAAAAGTCGATTGATCGGCTTGACCGCTCGATTGCCGATCTGCGCTCAGATATGAATTGCAGATTTACTGAAGTCGATCGCAAATTCACTGACGTTGATCGCAAATTTACGTGGCTAATTGGTATGCAATCCACCACGTTTATTGCAATTATCGGTATCTTTGCCAAACTTCTAAATATTTTCTAACTAAGCCTTGGCACGCCAAGACCCTGTGCTTAATTCACTAGGCAGAAAAATTCAATTTCAAGCCGGGCCGATCCCACTTCATTGAAACCAGTTTGCCGGTTGACGATACTGTAATGTAGGCGGTCATCAAGTCTGCACCACCAAAGCAGATGTTGGTCACATAGCCATCGGGTATTGGCACAGCACGTACAAACTTACCAGTCGGTGTCACCACCGTAATCGTGCCGGTGACTAAGGTGCCCACGCAGATATTGCCTTCACCATCAATCCCCATGCTATCCAGACGATCGTAGTGCGTAAACTCGTACACTAAGCGCCCGCCGTGAGGCGATGGTGCAGGCTGTTTGGCAACCTTACCAGGGGCAACGATATCAAAAGCCCAAATCCGTGCGGTTTCGGTTTCGGCGATATAAATCACCTTGCCATCGGGCGACATCCCAATGCCATTGGGCGCGCTAATCGGATACACCATCTCAGTGATCGATGTGCCATCAATGGATGCATAGTAAATACCGCCATGCGCGCGCGTACGATCGTATTTTTTGCCAAAGTCGGTAAAGTAAAAGCCGCCTAGTGTGTCAAACACGAGATCGTTAGGTGCAGAAAGTTTGTGTTCGCCGCAGTGGGTGTATAACTTTTTGATCACGCCCGTTGCCAGGTCGAGACGGTCAATCGAGCCGCCTTCATAATCGGCCGCTGGGCCCATTGAGGCAAAGTGGTTAGGCAAGTACCAACTGCCACCGTTGTTGCAAATGTATATAGCCCCGTCGGGCCCGCGCGCCAGGCCATTGGGGCCACCTGGGCAGGCAATCATGTCTACGCGACCATCAGGGTAGATGCGTTGAATGCGTTGATTGCGAATTTCAGTGACTAAGACCGAGCCATCCGGTAAGGCCAACGGGCCTTCTGGAAAGCCCATGTCAGTCGCAAGCACTTTAAACTCTGGTAGATTTGTATTCATTTTTTGTCACCAAATTTATTATTTTGTTTGAGTGCCGTTCAATCAACCGCCTTCGTAAACAATCACTAGTCTCTCTATTAACGGTAGGGATATCTCAATGAGGCGTAGGACTCTAGATCCAAGATCCAAAGCTGTGCAACACGTATTCAGGCTAAGCGTTAAGAATCATCTCAGCAGCTTTCTCAGCAATCATCATAGTCGAGGCACAAGTATTTGCTGACACAATATTGGGCATGATCGAAGCATCCACGACGCGCAAGCCCTGAAGACCATGCACACGCAACTGCGCATCCACGACGTTGCCTCGCTCTGAACTTGGTCCCATACGCGCAGTACCATTCAAGTGATATGACGATACGCCATAGCGTCGAATGTAATCGAGCATTTCATCGTCGCGCTCAACCTGAACACCCGGCATTGATTCGCCAACCGAGTATTGCGCTAATGCCTGTGTTTTTAATAACTGACGGGCAAGGCGCATGCCATCGAGCAGCACGCGTCGATCATTTTCGTGGTCGAGGTAATTAGGCTGTATGACGGGGGCCTCGAAGGGGTCAGTCGACTTAGCATGCACATAACCCATGCTCTCGGGGCGGTGTTGCCAGACTCCGCAAGTCATACCCGGATACTTGTCTAACAAACCAACGTAGCCTTCGCGATAACTTGCTGGCGAAAAAACGCCTTGCAAATCTGGGCGAGCCAAGCCTTGACGGGACTGCCAGAAAAAGTGAACCAGCGACGGGCTGAGCGCTAGGATGCTTGGCTTTTTAAACAACCATCTTGCAAGCTGCCCCCAAAGGCGCGGCGCCCGCGCTAGCTCATTAATGGTAGCAATCCCCTGCACTTTAGCGACCACTCGGATCGAAAAGTGATCTTTTAAATGATCGCCCACCCCAGGCATATCGCGCAACACAGGAACACCCAGACTTGCAAGCAGGTTGGCAGGGCCGACGCCCGATAGCTGTAATAACTTAGGTGTATTGAGCGCCCCTGCACACAGCAACACTTCACGCCGCGCACTGACCGAATGACGCGCACCGCCCTTACCGCCGCGCACATACTCAACGCCAACTGCGCGTGCACCATCAAAGATAATTTTGGCTGCGTGCGCGTGGGTCAGGACTGTAAGGTTTGAACGCTTGCGCGCTGGGCGTAAAAAGATACGCGCCGTGCTCATTCGATAGCCGCGATGGATGTTGCGCTGAAAGTAGCCAACACCCGCCTGCGTTGCGCCGTTGTAATCGGGATTACGCGGGAGGCCAAGTTCTTGAGCACCCGAAATAAACGCTTCGCTGATAGGGTGAATCCAATCAATGTTGGTAATCGGCATCAAGCCCGAACGGCCGCGATATCGATCATCGCCCTCACCAATGCGTGACTCTGTCTTTTTAAAAAAAGCTAAGACGTCGGCATAGCTCCAGCCTGGGTTACCCGCTGCGGCCCAGTCATCAAAATCTTCAGCTTGGCCGCGGTTGTACACCAAGCCGTTAATCGCCGTCGAGCCGCCCAAGGTTCTGCCCTGTGGCACGGGTACCCGTCGCCCACCTGTATGTTCGGTTGGTTCTGTCGAGAAAGGAAACGTCACCTTGGGATCAAAGACTTTTTTGATATACCCCGCCGGCATATGCAGCATCGGATCCCAATCTGAGGGTCCCGCCTCGAGCATACACACTGATACAGATGGATCTTCGGATAAGCGATTAGCTAAGATTGAGCCTGCTGCGCCACTGCCGATGATGATGTAATCAAAGCTGCCTTGTGGCAAGGCTAAAGGTGTCGTCATCTGTGTGCTCCAGCAAAACTATCTGATTACAGGGTTGATAGCATTGTCATCGCTATGCTCGAACAAAACTGCCCAGCGAATAGGCGATACAGCTTGTCATCAATGTGCTCCGAGATAGGCTGCGCGCACTTTAGGATCGCGACGTAACTCTGCACCTTTGCCTTCTAGCGTGATACGACCCGTTTCGAGTACGTAAGCGCGATCGGCCACAGCGAGCGCTTGATTAGCCATTTGTTCAACTAACAAAATGGTCACACCGCGCTCTTTCAATGCGCGAATGATGGCGAAGATTTCTTTGACAATCAACGGTGCCAAGCCCAATGAGGGCTCATCCATCAACAACAACGTTGGCCGCGACATCAAGGCGCGCCCAATGGCAAGCATCTGCTGCTCACCGCCCGACAGCGTGCCGGCCATTTGCTCTTGGCGCTCTTTTAAACGCGGAAAAATCCTGAACTGCTCTTCCACATCAGCGTCAATCACAGCCTGACCATCTTTACGATGAAAAGCGCCTAACAAAAGATTGTCTAATACGGTTTGATCCGGAAACACCTGCCGCCCTTCAGGCGACTGCGCAATCCCCAGGGATACGCGAAGGTGGCCAGGCATCTGCGTCACATCTTGCCCAGCAAATACCACTCGGCCCGCCGCCGCTGGCTCAAGCCCTGAGATTGTTTTCATCAAGGTGCTTTTGCCGGCGCCGTTGCCACCAATAATCGTCACGATCTCACCCGCATTGACGTGTAATGAAATCCCTTTGATCGCCTCGATCGCGCCGTAACGCACTTCAAGCTGATCCACCTCAAGCACCGACTTAGTAGACATGGTCACCTCTAACAGGCTTGTCATGCAGCGACTCAGGTGCGACATTTTCAAGATCATCCAAATCGTCATCGACCCCGAGGTAAGCTGCGATCACCCGCGGATTATTTTGCACTTCGCTCGGAGTGCCCTCTGCAATCTTTTCGCCATAGTCGAGCACGATGACATGATCCGAAATCGCCATGACCAAATCCATATGGTGCTCAATCAAGAGAATTGTGATGCCAAGGTCACGAATTTGAGAAATCACTTGGATCAGCTCTTGCGTTTCTTGAGGATTTAATCCTGCGGCAGGCTCATCAAGTAGCAGCAGGCGAGGGTGCGTAGCTAGGGCACGGGCAATTTCAAGGCGACGCTGCAGGCCATACGGCAAGCTGCCGGCTAGTTCATGCGCTTTATCTTTCAATCCTAGTAATTCAAGAATCTGTAGCGACTCGCGGTAGGTCGAGATCTCTTCGTGGCGCGCACGTGGCAGACTTAACAGGTAGCTGAGCATGCCTGCCTTTAAACGCGAGTGCAATCCCACCTGAACGTTTTCTAAGACGGTCATGTTGCCAAACAACTTAAGATTTTGAAAAGTACGGGCCAGGCCGAGGCTGCAAATCTTGTTTGAAGCCATACCGGCAATTGAACGACCATTAAATTCGACGGTACCGCTATCGGGCTCTGTCACGCCTGACAGAATATTAAGCAAGGTGGTTTTACCAGCGCCATTCGGGCCGATCAACGAATGAATATGCCCTGACTTAATGCTGATACTCACGCGATTCGTCGGAATCACACCACCATAGGCTTTATATAAATTCTCGGTTTTTAATAACGGCAGGTCAGGTGCGGCAACCTCGTCAGCTCTAAGATGCCAACTGCCCGCCTCTTGACGCACTGAAGCAGGCGCAAACCAAGCCGGAAAAAGCTTACGTGACGCATTGCGCACCATCCCTGACAAACCGTCGGGCATGACATACAGTGCGAACAGCAGTAAGGCACCGTAGGTAAAGTGTTGAAGGTGCGGCCAGCGCGCAAGAAACGCATCTAGCAGCGTGAGCACTAGCGCACCGAGCAATGGACCATAAATCGAGCTGCCACCAAACAACACGATCAGCAGAAAGAAAATTGATAAACCAAAGGTGATGAAATCTGAACTGATGTATTGGTTTTGCTGCGCAATCAATGCACCGGCTAACCCACACGTCACAGCACTGACAACAAACGCCAAGACTTTAAAACGGTAAACACTTACGCCGACACTTTCTGCAGCAACTTCAGCCGTATTGACAGCTCTGAATGCACGACCATACTTGCCATTGACCAAGGCTCGAATCGACAAGTGTGCAAGGATCGCCAAAAACCCGACAAACCATACCCATTCTTTGGGCCCCAGGCGCACCCCGCCAAACAAACTCGGGGGTACCACTCCATAAATGCCAGCCTGTCCGCCAAAGACATCTTGCCACTCTGAGACGATTTTTTCGATCACGATGCCAAAAGCGATTGTGACCATTGCCAAGGCCGGGCCTTTAACACGTAAAGCGGGTAAGGCAATAATGGCGCCAAACACACCTGAGATGACACCACTGGCTGCAAAGGCGACCCAGGGATTCCAACCTGCGCGAGTGGTCAACAAGGCTACTGCATACGCGCCTACGGCGAACAAACCAGCGTGCCCCAACGACTTTTGGCCAGTGACGCCGACTAGAACATTCAAGCCAGAACCCGCTAAATAATTAACGCCGACTAAAAACATCACCTTCAGATAAAACCCGTTATCCGTCGAAAACGGTAATAGAACGATGACCGACACGACGAAGGCTAAGCCAAGAAGGTGAGCCCGATTAGGTTGCTCAAGCATCACACTTTCTCCACTTGGCGTTGACCTAACAAGCCCTCTGGCTTTAAGGCCAGCACCAGAATAATCAAGAGAAAAATGCTGATTTCTCGCATTTCAGCTTGCCACAATCCGACAAGCGCTTCGAGCAGACCCAATAAAAATCCACCTAACATGCAACCGCGCGGATTATTCAGCCCACCGACAATCGCGGCAGAAAAAGCCTTCAGTGCAATCGTCAACCCCATAAAGACTGAGGCGGTCGTGATGGGTGCAATCAGCATTCCCGCCAACCCAGCCAAGCTTGAACTGACCACGAAGGCCAGTACAACGATCGCTGACACATTAATGCCCATCAATGTTGCTGCGTTGCGACTATGCGCCACTGCACGCACCGCTTTGCCAAAGCGAGTTTTACGTAAAACAAAGTCCATACAAAACATCATCAGGACACTGACAATCAACACCAGCACTTCTTGCGGCACAATTCCGGCACCGCCAATACGGATCACATCGTTACCCAAAGGCGACGGCAACACAATCGCGGTTGGCCCCCAAATGGCTAGGGCAGTATTTTGAATAATGATGCCAAACCCAATCGTGCTCATGACCCAAGCCAAACCAACAAAGCCCACAAAGGGACGCACAGCCGTGTAATACAGCAGCACCCCAAGCAAGCCCAGCACCACCACGCTAGCAATCAAACCCATCGCATAACGAAAGGGTGTCACGTCACTCACCTGCAACGCCTCGGTAATGTCTTTACCCGCAAGCAATAACACTGCCGACACACCAACGAGCGTGCCCACGGCCAAAAACTCGCCTTGGCCAAAATTAAACGTTTTTGTTGTGGTGTGCGTGATGCTAAAACCGAGAGCAACCAACGCGTAAATGCCACCGAGCGCCAAGCCACTAAAAACGGCTTGAAGAAGTGCAACCATGATGTGCTTCCTTACAGCAGAATCGAAAACAACCTTTTACGTACTAGTAAAAGGTTGTTTTTTGCGTTGCTGGATTATCTTTTTAGGTCGGCTGGAGTGATGGATTTAAAAATATCGTCTTGGAAACGAACAATCGCACCAGCTTCAGTCCACTTGGCCAAATAAAAGTCATCAACGCTCAAGCCTTCATGCTTGGTTTTTGAAAAGGGCTTGTTATACATTTTGATCACGCCTTGCACGCCAGACAAGTCCTCGAGCGCCGCTGCGACTTTCGGGCCATCGGTTGTGCCTGCTTTAGTGATGGCTGCGGCCAACAAGGTCACAGCATCGTAGGCTTGCGCTGCGCAGACAAAGGTCGTCATCGTTGGAAAGTTCTTACGCACACGCTCGCCGAGGGCTTTGGTGCGCTCATTACTGTCTTCGGTAGTTGAGGCCGCAATAATCAGATGCGGTGCAAGCTTTGGCCCCGTCATGCGATAGTACAGCGAGCTCAAATTACCCCAAGTACCCAGAGTGACTGGAAAGTAATTAATTTTCTCCATACTTTTCACTACGTTTGCCGCACCATCGGCAATCGCATAAATAATGACCGCATCGGCACCCGCATTTTTAATCTTAGTCAACTGCGAGGTGATGTCCGTATCTTTCGGACCAAACTTTTCAATCAGCACAGGTTTGATGCCATGCAGTTCGAGTACCTCTGCCGCATCCTTAATCCCGGCTTGGCCGTAGCCTGTCGAGTCAGCGATGATGGCAATTTTTTTGTTTTTAGATGCCTTGACTGCGTACGCTGCCAAAAGAGCGACCTGTTCGCGATCAACCATCGATACGCGGAACATGTAGTTCTGTGGCTCTTTTGCATAGCGAGTCGTGATTTCGGTCGCCGTCGCCGTCGCACCAATCACGGGGATCTTTGCGTTTTGCGGAATATGCAACCACGCCAAGGCGTTACCTGAATTTGAAGGGCCAATGACACCGACGACTTTCTCGTTGTCGATCAACTCAGTCATGTTCTGGATGGATTTTGGCGGAGTTCCTAAATCGTCACGGATCACACCAACCACTTTGCGACCTAACAAGCCGCCCTTTTTATTGATGTCTTCGATTGCAGCTTCAAAACCCCAACGTGCTGCGACACCGAGCTCGGCAACTGCCGTGCCTGACATGTCAGCGTTGTAGGCGATTTTGATATCTTGCGCCTGAGTGGCGCCAATTGTGAGCGCCGAGCCGAGCGCGAGCGCGACGGCGATACGTTTAAATAGTTTCATACTAAGTCTCCGGTTTAAATTCTTTTATTAGTCGCAAAAGTGTCACCGATAAGAGTGAGTACTCTGGCGCTCTTACTGAGCTTACGTTCAATCTTATCTAATAATTTTGGCTTTTGTCGGTCGTTGATTTTTTGACTATTCACTCAGCATCATACCGGTTCAAGTTGTCGTTTGAAGCGACTCAGCAGGCAGCTGCGGGTTTCCCCTGATAAAGTCGGCTGCTTTTTCGGCAATCATCATCGTGGGCGCTCCGGTATTACCTGAGGTCATCGCGGGCATCACTGACGCATCGACCACCCGCAGCCCTTCTAAACCCAAAACACGTAGTTCTGAGTCGACCACGGCCATCGGATCGCTGGCCTGCCCCATCTTGCAGGTGCCCATAAAGTGCCACGCCGTACCCCCGCGCTCGCGCGCGCAGGCTAAAAGTTCGGCATCCGTTTGCGCAGACGCGGGCGGAAAATCATCGCTTTGACCATATTTTGCAAGAGGTGGACTGTGCAAAATGGCTCGCGCCAGACGCAAGCCATCGATCGCCGTTTGCTGATCGCGCGGATCCGTCAAGTAGTTGGGTTGAATGCGCGGCAGCTCGAAAGGGTTGGTTGAGCGAGCCCGCACATAGCCCACGCTATGCGGTCGCTGTTGATAAAAACCAAGTGTCATCCCAGCAAACTGATCAAGCTGGCCGGCGATTCCCGCGGCATAGCTACCGGGTGAAAAATGCAATTGCAGATCGGGCTCGGTCAATTCAGGGCGAGAGCCTGCAAAGCCAAAGGCCACCGAGGGGCTGATAGACAAGACACTGGGTCTGCCCAGTGCCCATTTAATAATTTCACCAATTAACCTCACACCGCGTGCGGTACTGTTGATGGTCTGCACACCTTGTACGCGCACCACCGAACGCACCATGAAGTGATCATGAAAGTTTTCACCAACACCTCCAAGCGCATGAAATACTGGGATTCCAAGTTCGCCCAACACTGCGGCAGGGCCGATGCCTGACAACTGTAATAACTTTGGCGTATTCGCTGCCCCGGCACTTAGGATCACCTCGCGCCTTGCCCGCACGGTCTGCACGGGTGCATCGGGTGCGGCTTGGTACTGCACGCCTACCGCGCGCTTACCTTCAAACAAAATGCGAGTGACCTGCGCGCGTGTGCGAACCTCGAGCCGAGCTTGAGCGCGCGCGCGCGCCGGCTTTAAAAAAGCTTTGGCAGCACTGACGCGGCGCCCGTTATGAATCCAGCGCTGGTAATAACCAGCGCCCTTTTGACTGGCTGCGTTGTAATCGATATGCGACGGCAAACCAAAGCCGGCGGCGGCCTCAATGTACGCGTCACACAAGGGATGACGCCATTCGCAATTAGTGATCGGCAAAAGGCCTTCAGAACCCCTAAAGTAGGCATCATGCGGCGCCAGGCGTTTTTCAGTGCGTTTGAAATAGGGCAACACTTCAGCGTACGACCACCCAGCATTACCGAGCGACGCCCAGTTATCGTAATCACTGGCTGCACCCCGCGTGTAATTGAACCCATTAATTGAACTCGACCCACCCAACGTGCGGCCCATGCGCGTAATCACCTGGCGTCCATCAATACCCGGGCCCGGTTCTGTCAAAAAATCCCAGGTGTAGGCCGGGTCATGCCCCACCTTAATAAACCCCGCTGGTATGTGGATGTAAGGATTGCGATCGGGCGCACCCGCTTCAAGCAGGCAGACTGACACGGCCGGATCTTCAGTTAACCGGTTGGCGAGCAAGCACCCTGCTGCGCCTGCCCCCACGATCACATAGTCATAAGTTTGCATATTGAGTCGCTTTGCTTTTTTAGTCGTGCCCGAATCGCGCATACCTGTTCAAATCGAAATCGTCTTGGATTTGTATCGCCATTCACTTTAGCTTTGACGGCAACGTTAGCGACAAAGCTGCCGCCAAGATCAACAATACGCCCGCCGAGCCGAAGGCCACCCAATGCGTACCGTACACCTCATAAGCCCAACCGCCTAGCCACGAACTGATCATGGCGCCAACTTGATGCGAAAGGTATGTCCATCCATATAAGATGCCCACGAGCCTGACTCCATACAAATCGGCCAGGATCGCCGAGGACATCGCAATACTACCTGCCCACACGATGCCGCCAATTGCCGCAGCAACATAGAGCTCAAAGTGTGTACCCACAATTAAGAGCGCAAAAAATCCTAAGCCACGAATTAAATAAATCGTTGAAAGAATATATCGCCGTGGGATCTTATCGGCGAGACGGCCTAGCACCAAGGTGCTGAAAATGGCAACTAAGCCGATCAGTCCAATCCCGAACGAGCTGGTGGTTGAGTCAAAGCCATGGTCCATCAACATCGGCATGCCATGGGTACCCAATAAATTCATGCTGAAGCCGCAGGTAAATAAGCCCAGACAGATTTTCCAGAAGGGCACCGTGTGTATTGCCTGACGAAAGGTCATGGCTGCAGTCTGCGCAGAATCATCCTGAGCAGACTTTGTTGAAGCGACCGCAGCTGAGGCGGCTACCGACCCCGATTCTGCGCGCTGCGCTGCAATCGCCACGGCAGTCTCTTGTTGCATCGCCTCTGGCGTTGGCAGCGTATCCGTACCCGGTGGCGCAACGTCACGCATCACGAAGAGCGCGATCGGAACCGCCAACACTGCAAACGCAATCGCATACCCCAGCAACGTGGCTTGCCAACCGTAATGATGGATCGCAGTCGTCAATACCGGTGTCATCACCGCAATCCCGGCCATCGACCCCGTTGATAAGAAAAATAAGGCCATGCCGCGCTGCCGCGTAAACCAGCGGCTGATCACGGGCGTGACCGCGACGGGGCTCGTGAAAGCTAAGCCCACTGACAATAAAACACCAAAGGACAGAAAAAACGACCAAGGGGTGCGTGCATAGATTGACCAAATCGACGCGACCACCACAATCGCAACACCTAGCAATAATACGAACTTGGTGCCGCGCCTTGCCACCAAATATCCCCCAAGCGGCATCGCCAAGCCGTAGCACAACATGCCAATAGCCACGATGCCAGCAAGCAAGCTGCGGCTAAAACCAAGATCTTCAGCGATCGGTAAAAAAAATGGGCCAATCCCCATCCGCATACCAACTGTCAACAGCGTGAGCAGTGAGGCGCCTGCGACGATGTTCCAGCCAAAATACCAACTACCAACTTTTGACTGCGCCAAGGTAAGTCTCCGTTTTTATTTTTTGCAATGCTCAGTCTTTTTTTGCAATGTGATGATCTGAACACACACACTTAATGGTAACGTTACTTGACTGGTGTTTGTCAGCCAAAACTCTCTATGTCGTTCAGCCTTTTGTGCAGCGCACTTTCACATCAAATTATGATCACATCTCTTTGCCAAACAACTCTGCGCTCAATCTTATCACTCACAACCCTCATCGTGGCATCGTGTGCCGTTGCGCAGACACCTGCCGTGAACTATCTGGATCAGGCCTGGAGCGCGCAAGACCGAGCGGATTATTACTGGACCTCGCAAGGGTCTGCGCTGTTATCCTACGACATCTATCTTGCGCTTGAAGCTGCGGGCACCTCAGACCTGTTTAACTCGCCCGCACACAGCGACCGTATGGGCCTGCTTACAGAGCCACTCAATCTCGTACAAAATCCAGACAACTTACCAGTCGGCGTCGCAAAAGCCTCGATCACTGTGGGGCAATATAAGGGCACCTACGCGGGCCTGACCTGTGCCGCCTGTCATACTGGACAAGTTCAGTATCAAGGTAAACAGATACGCATCGAAGGTGGCGCGTCAAACCGCCTCGCACTTTGGGACTGGCTGCGTTCGCTGTCTGCCTCGCTCGATAGCGTCTCAACCGAT
>JBIIWK010000327.1:0-3413 GCA_044338955.1 Burkholderiaceae bacterium | reverse complement strand
AACCGGCGTACCTGAGGCATCTTTTAGCTCAACTGAAAGGTGCGGCCAAGGCTGGATTTTATCGAAGCGATTACGCATTGAAAATTTAAGTGTGAGGCTGCTTGCTTGCCCCTCGGCTTGCGTCACCGCAAGCTGTTCGAGCGCGGTAGAGTCGATCGTAATACGTTCAAGGTGCCGCACGAAAGAGACTTCACATTTTAATTGAACGCAGGCCGCGCGCGCCATCGGCAGCAAACTAGGCATACGCGTCACTAACTCATTGCGGTACACATACATTAACTGCAGCACCAAGAGTGCTCCGGCCAAAACAGCGAGTAACAACCAAAGCCCGCGACGCAAGCCATCAAGGGGTGTCTCGTCGATTAAAAAATCAGGGGTGCCGCGCCCAGCGGCCAAACGACTCTCACCACGCAATCTCGCCTCACCTTGCACCCGAAGTGACGGCTCGCGCTCAAACGTGGGTTCGGTATCCATCCCCGATGCACGATCAAGTGTCGGCTCACGGCCGTAAGTCGGCGTCTGTTCAAAGATCGATTCGCGTCCAAATCTCGGCTTGCGCTCTGGTTGTAAAGCGGAAAAGGGTTCTTCTGGTTCGGGTTCAAGCTCTGCACCGGTTTGCGCTCGGCGCCGCAGCACCGACGGCGCGCTAGCTGCTTGCGCAGGCGCCTGAACGGATAAACGATTGGGCACACGGTTCAGGCCGCTTCTTTGTTCAGGGCTCGGTTCTTGCCGCACGGGTGGGCTGAACGTTTGTCCATCGCCTCGCGCGGTTGTTTGCGCTGCGGGTGCTAACTTTTCAACTGAGGTGGCTAACGTTTCGCGGAAATGTTCAGCGCGTTGCGTTAAAACGGGCAACTGACTTTCAAGAGCGGCATGCCCATCAAAAATATGCGTACAACTACCGCACCTGACCAGCCCCTGATGCACGCGCAGTTGCTCAAGCGACACCATAAAGTCGCTTTGGCACTTTGGACAACGCGTGACAAGACTCATGCAATAGCCTTAAAAATCGACAGGCACATATATTAAAACCGAAGCGCAATCCGCCTCAGGGTTTTCTGCCGGCCAAACACACCCAGCCATCGCGCGCCTGCCAGACCGACAGCAGCAACCACGGCGCGTAAGCCGCCGCAACCTCTTGGGCCTGCCGCTCAAGCACACCCGACAAAATCAATCGTCCACCCGAACGTACGCGACCGGCAAGCATTGGAGCCAGTACTTTAAGAGGATTCGACAAAATATTGGCCACGACCACGTCGAAATGGCCGTCAGACAAGTCATCGGGCAGCACGGATTGCACCACGACGTTGTTGGCCTGTGCATTGTCGTACGTGGCCTGTACGGCTTGCTCGTCGATATCAACACCGGTCACCTGACCGGCACCGAGCAGCACAGCAGCAATCGCCAAAATACCTGAGCCGCAGCCGTAATCGAGCACCGAGGCGCCCGACGGCAATTCGTCGGCCAACCACTCTAAGCAAAGGTGCGTCGTAGGATGACTACCCGTACCAAAGGCCAAGCCAGGATCAAGCTGAATCGCGATGCGGCTTGCCTCGGGTACCACCGGCATTTGATCCGCATGCCAACTCGGCACAATCAGGATTCGAGTGCCAACTGCGATGGGCCCAAACTGCGATTGTGTCAAGCGCACCCAATCGGCATCGGGCACTTGACGCAGGTGCCAGGGCAACTCGGAGGTGCTATCCAGATCGAGCCGCGCGGCCGCAAGCAGCTGCTCGGGGTCGGTGCCATCAGCCAGCAAAACAATGACGCGATTACGGCTCCAGGCCTGCGTGTTGGGCTCGCTACCTGGCTCACCAAACAAGGGCTGTTCATCGTCGGTGTCTGAGTCGGCATCTTCAACCGACACCGACAATGCACCACACTCAAGCAAAGCATCAGATAAGGGTTCAGCTAAAGCACCCGGACACAACAACACCAATTCACGCATAAGAGTTTCCGTTAGCGAGAAGCAGGTCGTGCGGCAAGCTTGTGTTCAAGGTAATGAATACTTGTGCCGCCCGCCATAAAACGACTGTCAGCCATTAGCTCGCGATGTAAGGGGATATTGGTTTTAATCCCCTCGACCACCATCTCAGATAATGCGATCGTCATACGCGCCACGGCCTGCTCGCGGGTATCACCATAGGTGATGACTTTAGCAATCATTGAGTCGTAATACGGCGGTACAAAATAACCGTTGAATACATGCGAATCGATTCGAACACCCGGCCCGCCCGGCGTGTGCCAGTTTGTGACGCGCCCTGGGCTCGGAACAAACGTAAAGGGGTCTTCGGCGTTAATGCGGCACTCAAGGGCGTGACCTTTAAAACTAATGTCACGCTGGCGCAAAGTAAATTTTTCGCCTGCGGCGATGCGTATCTGCTGTTGCACCAGATCAATGCCAGTGATGAGTTCAGTGACGGGGTGCTCAACTTGAATACGCGTATTCATCTCGATGAAATAAAACTCATCGTTTTCGTACAAAAATTCAAAGGTGCCAGCGCCTCGATATTGGATTTTGCGGCACGCCTCGGCGCAACGCTCACCAATCCGCTCGATCAATTTACGGGCGATGCCGGGAGCCGGCGCCTCTTCGATCACTTTTTGGTGGCGACGCTGCATAGAACAATCGCGCTCGCCCAACCAGACCGCGTTACGACCGCCGTCTGCCAAAATTTGGATTTCGATGTGTCGCGGATTTTCAAGAAACTTTTCGAGATACACCTCGGGGTTGTTAAACGCCGCACCCGCTTCGGTTTTGGTCATGGCCACCGAGGTGAGCAAAGCGGCCTCAGTGTGCACCACGCGCATACCCCGACCGCCACCGCCCCCCGCTGCCTTAATAATGACGGGATAACCGACCTCAGAGGCCAAACGCAAGATCTCAGCAGGATCATCGGGCAATGCACCGGGCGAGCCAGGCACCACGGGCACACCCGCTTCGATCATGGCCTGTTTAGCGCTCACCTTGTCGCCCATCAGTCGAATCGACTCGGGACGCGGGCCGATAAAGACGAAACCGCTTTTCTCAACCCGATCAGCAAAGTCAGCATTTTCAGATAAAAACCCGTAGCCAGGATGAATCGCTTCGGCGTCGGTGACCTCGGCCGCGGCAATGATAGCGGGCATGTTTAAGTAACTGTCACGCGAGGCGGCCGGGCCAATACACACGGACTCATCGGCGAGGCGCACGTACTTCGCGTCGCGATCGGCCTCAGAATGTACGACCACGGTTTTAATACCCATCTCGCGGCACGCGCGTTGAATACGCAGCGCGATTTCGCCCCGGTTGGCGATCAGAATCTTTTCAAACATGTCAGACGATCACAAAAAGCGGTTGACCGTATTCGACGGGCTCGCCGTTTTCGACCAGAATCTCAGTGACCACGCCAGACTTATCTGCCTCGATT
>JBIIWK010000081.1:0-11800 GCA_044338955.1 Burkholderiaceae bacterium | reverse complement strand
TGGTGTTGGTCACCTCTGCTGAGCATCCGTTGGGGGCCATGTCTGAAGTCGCGTTCGCTGACACCCTTGATTTTGAATACGTTGGCTTGTCAGAATGGAGCGCAATTCATGCTTTTTTGATTCAGGCGGCCGATAACTTGGGCCATTCGTTTCGCTTTCGGGTCGAGGTGAGTAATTTTGAGTCTGTTTGCCGCATGATTGAGGCGGGTGTTGGCATTGGCGTTGTGCCCGAACAAGCAGCGCGGCGTTATGCACAGCGCTTAAATATTAAAATCGTCAGGCTGTCAGACGAGTGGTCGGTGCGCAACCTACACATCTGTGTGCGCGAGCTTGAGCGCTTGCCGAGTTTTGCACGCGATCTCGTTGCGATGCTGCTTGAAGATGTGCCCTCGACTGAGGCCCCTAAGCAATGACGACTGTTGATTGTTATTTTGTAGCAGTGCCTGAGGATGCTGCGGTGTCAACTAGGTGTGTCGCACAATTTGGCCGCTGTCATCGTACGATGGTGTTTGAATGATGAGCAACGCATCTGCTGGTTTGAACTCGGTTGTATTGGCGTCAGGCAACGCCGGAAAACTGCGCGAATTTGACGCTTTGTTTGGTCCGCTGGGCATCAGACTGATTGCGCAAGGCACCTTGAATATCCCCGACGCGCCCGAGCCGCATCCCACGTTTCTCGAAAACGCGCTCGCCAAGGCGCGCCATGCCAGCTTGTTGTCTGGCCTGCCGGCCTTGGCGGATGATTCTGGACTGTGCGTCGCAGCGCTCAACGCAGCGCCCGGTATTCATTCTGCTCGGTATGCTGAAGCTGAACACGGTTCGCGTAGTGATGCTGCCAACAATCAAAAGCTGGTGCGTGCGTTGCAAGGGCAGAGCAACCGCCGCGCCTGGTACGTTGCAGTATTGGTGCTGGTCACGCGTCACGACGACCCACAGCCTGTTGTCGCCGAGGCAAACTGGTTTGGTGAGATTGTCGATCAACCACAAGGCGCAAACGGCTTCGGGTATGACCCGTATTTTTATTTGCCCGAGCAAGGCTGTACGGCAGCAGAGCTTGACCCCGCGCTTAAAAATCAAATCAGCCACCGCGGCCAGGCGCTGCAGCAGTTGCTCAAGCAACTGGCGGCGCGCCATCTCGTGACGGCGCCATCACCATGAGGCGCTTGAGATCGAGTGCAGCATCAAGCGGCACGCGCACGAGTCGAGTGAGACAAAAGCTACCAGGGAGCCCACAACAATGAGTCGCGTGATTCCGATCACGAGCGCGCAGCAGCCAAAGGCGGGCGCGATCGCCGATATCGCTGATCGCCCGCGCTTAAGTGCGTTGCCGCCGTTATCTGTTTATGTGCATGTGCCGTGGTGCGTGCGCAAGTGCCCGTACTGTGATTTCAATTCGCATGAGCAACCGGCAGTGCTTCCTGAAGCGCGCTATCTTGATGCGTTGCAGGCTGATCTTGAACAGGCGTTACCCGAAATTTGGGGCCGGCAGGTGCACACAGTCTTCATTGGTGGTGGCACCCCTAGCTTGCTGAGCGCCCACGGAATTGATCGCTTAGTCGCGATGTTGCGCTCGCATTTAAATCTGTGGCCCGATGCTGAAATTACACTCGAGGCCAACCCAGGCACTGCTGAAGCCGAACGGTTTATGTCCTATGCCGCGAGTGGGGTGAACCGAATTTCGCTAGGAATCCAGTCGTTTGATGATGCCAAATTATTGGCGTTGGGCAGGGTGCATGACGCGCGGCAGGCTCGCATGGCCATTGAGATGGCGCAACGTGCAGTGAACCGCGTCAATTTAGATCTGATGTTTGCATTGCCGGGGCAAACGCTTGCGCAATGTGAGCAAGATGCGCGCGAGGCACTCAGTTTTGGCACCGAACATTTGTCGATGTATCACTTGACCTTCGAGCCCAACACTTTCTTTGCCAAGTACCCGCCAGTCGTGCCGGATGATGAGCTTGCCTGTGACATGCAAGAGACCATCGTGTCCTTGGCACAGGGGGCTGGTTTTGAGCGCTATGAGGTCTCGGCGTTTGCCAAGCCGGGTGCGCGTGCGCGCCACAACATGAACTACTGGGAGTTTGGCGACTATTTAGGACTTGGTCCTGGCGCGCACGGCAAGCTCTCGTTTCACGATCGGATTGAACGGCAGACTCGACAGCGCAATCCCGAGAACTGGATGCGCGCAGCGCTTGCCCGCGACGCTAGCCATATTGCTCAGACGCGGCAGTTAAAAACTGCAGAGTTGCCGTTTGAGTTCATGCTCAATGCCTTACGGCTTGAAAAAGGCGTTGCCTCCACGCTGTACACTGAGCGCTGCGGGTTACCGATCGCGTCAATGAACAAGGCATTGCTGTTAGCCACTCAAAAAGGTTTGTTGCTCGACGATCCGTTACGCCTGCAGGCAACCGAAGTTGGCTGGCGGTTTCTGAATGAATTGCAAGCCTTATTCTTGTAAAAGCACCATTACAGTGCATGGTTTGGTGCATGACGCACTAAACTGGTGCTTTAGTATGCACTTTTTTGGGCATTTTAGTTAAAAATGTCTGGCATGATTGTTGCTTGATATCAACCAAGATGATCTCGCAGCAAATTTTAATAGTCATCTTTTTCACTTTTCCGGAGTCAGTATGAGCACCTCTCAAGATGTTCTAAAGAAGATTGCCGAAGACGAAGTCAAGTTTGTCGACTTTCGTTTTACGGACACCATGGGCAAAGAGCAACACGTTTCGGTTCCTGTCAGCCAGATGAACACCGAAAAGTTTACCGAAGGTCACGCGTTTGACGGTTCGTCAATTGCTGGCTGGAAAGGCATCGAAGCCTCGGATATGCTGCTGATTCCCGATCCAAATACCGCTCACATGGACCCGTTCCGTGAAGAGTCAACCATGATTCTGACTTGCGACGTGGTCGAGCCTTCAGATATGAAGGGCTACGATCGCGATCCACGTTCATTGGCCAAGCGCGCAGAAGCCTATCTCAAGGCCAGTGGTTTAGGCGACACCGCCTTCTTTGGTCCTGAGCCAGAGTTTTTTGTATTCGACGGCGTGACCTGGGGCGACGATATGTCTGGCTGCCACGTCAAGATCAAGTCAGACGAAGCCCACTGGTCGAGCAGTGTCGACTCTGAAGGCGGCAACATGGCCCACCGTCCACGTGTGAAGGGTGGTTACTTTCCAGTGCCTCCGGTTGACTCAATGCAAGACATGCGCTCAGAGATGTGCTTGTTGCTTGAAGAAGCTGGCATCCCTGTCGAAGTGCATCACCACGAAGTTGCTGGCGCTGGTCAGATGGAAATCGGTACCAAGTTCAGCACACTCGTCACACGCGCTGACTGGAATCAAATCCTCAAGTACACCGTGCACAACGTGGCACACGCCTATGGCAAAACGGCAACATTCTTGCCAAAGCCTGTGGTCGGTGACAACGGTTCAGGCATGCACGTTCACCAGTCAATCTGGAAAGACGGTCAAAACCTGTTTGCAGGCAACGGTTACGCTGGCTTGTCTGAATTTGCGCTGTATTACATCGGCGGTATCATCAAGCACGCTCGCGCGCTCAATGCGATCACCAATCCTGGTACCAACTCTTACAAGCGTTTGGTTCCACATTACGAAGCGCCTGTGAAGCTGGCTTATTCAGCACGTAACCGCTCAGCTTCGATTCGTATTCCTTATGTGGCCAATCCAAAAGGCCGTCGTATCGAAACACGTTTCCCCGATCCACTTGCGAACCCATACTTGTGCTTCTCGGCCTTGATGATGGCGGGTCTGGATGGCGTGCAAAACAAGATTCACCCTGGCGATCCAGCAGACAAAAATCTGTACGATTTGCCACCCGAAGAAGATGCAAAGATCCCAACAGTTTGCAGTTCGCTCGAGCAAGCGCTCGACGAGCTCAACAAAGATCGCGAATTCTTGACCCGCGGTGGTGTGTTTAGTAATGCAATGCTTGATGCCTACGTGGATCTGAAAATGCAAGAAGTCAATCGCTTGCGTATGACGACCCATCCCGTCGAATTCGACATGTATTACAGCCTGTAATTTGCTGTTTAACCCTGGAGTCGGGTCTCGTGTGACCCGAATACCATGTACTCCGCTGAAGCCTTCGATCTACTCTCCACAACGGTTCTTTTATTGAACTCGACTGGCGAAGTCGTAGAGGCGAATGCGGCAGCAGAAGTGATGTTTGGGCGGTCTCGGCGTAACCTATTGGGGCAGCCGGCCGCCTTTTTGTTTGACCGCGACAGCGCGCTCGAGCACTCTATCCAGCAAGCCTGCAGTGGTGAAGTGGCAGATTGCCGGCAGTTTGCGCGCTTGCGTCGGGGTGCCGAAACCGTTGAGGTTGCGGTGACCTCGGTGGCCATCACGCAGCCCGAGTGGTCTGCTTTAATCGAAATCAAAGATGTAGAACAACGTGTACTGGTCGATCGCAGCATCCGTCTGGTCGACGAAATTGATACCCAACACGAACTCTTGCGCAACCTCGCACACGAGGTCAAGAACCCACTGGGTGGTTTACGTGGTGCGGCTCAGTTGCTTGAGTCTGAATTACCCGATCCTGCCCTGCGCGAGTACACCAGCGTCATTATTTCTGAGGCCGACCGCCTGCAGGCTTTAGTCGATCGGCTGGCGGCACCGCAACGCATGCCGGTTCAATGGCAGGCGGTCAATATTCACGAAGTATGCGAAAGAGTCTGTGCACTGGTGCGCGCCGAGTTTCGCGATGTGGCCTTGTTGCGTGATTACGATGCCTCGATGCCCGAGTTTCGCGCCGATCCTGCGCGGGTGATGCAAGCGCTGTTGAATGTTGTGCGTAATGCTGCACAGATCATGACGGGTTTTAACCCAACGCAGTCACCTCACATTACGATTAAAACGCGGATCGCACGTCAAGTGCTGCTGCGTCATAAACAACATCGCATGGCCGTCGTTGTCACGGTGACCGACAACGGACCAGGCGTTCCAGAGACATTAAAAGACCGCATTTTTCATCCACTCGTGACGGGTCGAGACGGTGGCACTGGCCTTGGTTTAAGCCTTGCCCAAGACTTTATTCAACAACATGGTGGTGTGATTGAATTTGACTCGCGACCCGGACACACCGAGTTTCGTTTGCAATTACCTATGGAGGCTCTTTGATGAAACCAGTCTGGATCGTGGATGATGATCAAGCTATTCGCTGGGTCCTTGAAAAGGCGCTCAGCCGTGCCAATATCCCTACGCGCAGCTTTGTAAACGCCTCTGAGGTTTCGGCCGCCTTAAAACTTGAATCGCCCTCGGCGCTGGTGTCTGATATCAGAATGCCGGGCACAGACGGCTTAACCCTACTGAAAGAAGTCAAAGAAAAATATCCTACGCTGCCAGTCATCATCATGACCGCCTACAGTGATCTGGATAGCACCGTGTCTGCGTTTCAGGGCGGGGCGTTTGATTACCTCGCCAAGCCGTTTGATATCAACGAGGCGGTGGCGCTGATTTCGCGTGCCATGCAAGAGCCCTCGGCTGAAGAGGTTTCGGCGCAAGCTGCGTTACCCGCGGCGCTTGCAACAGATCGAGGGATGTTGACGCAGTCGGCCTCGGTTGCGATGCAAGAGGTGTTTCGTGCCATCGGTCGTTTGGCGCAATCAAACGTCACGGTGTTGATTACAGGTGAGTCTGGTACCGGCAAAGAGTTGGTCGCGCGTGCACTGCATAGCCATGGCGCCCGTTCGAAAGGGCCTTTTGTTGCCTTGAACACGGCGGCGATTCCACGCGACTTGCTCGAGGCTGAATTATTTGGCCACGAGCGTGGCGCCTTCACCGGCGCTAACGCATTGCGCCGAGGTCGCTTCGAAGAGGCGGGCGGTGGTACCTTGTTTTTAGACGAAATTGGCGACATGCCGTTCGAGTTACAAACCCGACTATTGCGAGTGTTGTCAGAAGGCACTTTCTATCGTGTTGGGGGGGCTCAGCCCGTACGCGTGGATGTAAGGATCGTGGCGGCCACCCATCAGCCACTTGAAGAGCGGGTGCAAGAGGGCAAGTTTCGCGAAGATTTGTTTCACCGTTTAAATGTCATTCGTTTAAGGTTGCCCGCGCTGCGAGAAAGGCGCGAAGATGTTGCCGATTTGGCTAAGCACTTTTTGTCGGTGGCGGCAAGAGCGGTCGGGGTCCCCGCCAAACGCCTGTCAGATGCAGCTGTACAGGCACTGTCACAGTTTGATTATCCCGGTAACGTTCGGCAACTCGAAAACTTTTGCCACTGGCTGACCGTGATGGCGCCTGGGCAAACTGTTGAGGTGGGAGATTTGCCGCCCGAGGTGCGCGCGGCCAAGGCGAGTGCGATACAGGTTAGCTCAGCGCAAGACCTTGGCTCAACCCAAACTTGGCAACAGCTTTTGGCGCTTGACGCAAACGTTCGTTTATCGCGCTCAGAGCCAGAGGTCTGGACGGTGCTGACGCGGCAGTTTGAACGCACCCTGCTTCAGTCTTCGCTTGAAGTCTGCCGTGGCCGTCGCGTCGAAGCGGCGGCTCGATTAGGCATGGGCCGCAATACCATTACCCGTAAGCTTCGTGAATTAGGCATGGATCCGATGGGGGCAGACTCTGACGCCTGACGTGTGGGCGTTACAATCTCTCAGTCAACTGAAGGATTACGCTCATGTCAAAATCAATCATCCACACTAACGCCGCACCCGCAGCCGTCGGTCCGTACTCGCAAGCGATTATGGCTCCTGCCGGTCGCACCGTTTACTTGTCAGGTCAGATCGGTCTGATTCCTGCAACGGGCAACATGGTCTCAGAGGATTTTGAGGCGCAGGTTCGCCAGTCTTTTGCCAACATGCAAGCGGTGATTGAGGCGGCCGGTGGTCGTCTCGACAGCATCGTCAAGCTCACCCTGTTTTTGACCGACTTAGGTCAGTTCACGATCGCGAATGGGATCATGGCTGAGTTGTTGCCCGAGCCTTTTCCGGCGCGCTCAACGGTGGGCGTTGCCAGCTTGCCCAAGGGCGCTCAGTTCGAGATCGAAGCGATTATTGTCATTTAGCAGTTCGCTAAAAAGTCATTTGCCGTGGGCACCGCTCAGCACCCCTCAGCCAAGGTTTCTGTCCGACCTAAAGCGGTTGCCACGACTAAACAAAAGCTTGAGCGTTTGGGGCTCATCAGCGCACATGACTTGATTTTGCATTTACCGCTTCGCTACGAAGACGAAACCGAGATTATGCCCATTGCCACGCTGCGCCCTGGCCGCTCAGCGCAGATTGAGGCCACGGTGATACGGTCTGACGCGAGCTACCAACCGCGCCGGCAACTGACCGCAGTGGTGCAAGATGACACTGGTGAGATTGGGCTGCGGTGGCTCACGTTTTATCCCAATCAACAGCAACAGATGCAGGTAGGGCGTCGCTGGCGGATCAGAGGTGAGGTGCGCAGTGGTATGCACGGGTACGAGATCATCCACCCCAAGGTGACGGTCGCAGACTCTGTGTTGCCGGCGGCCTTGACGCCCGTGTATCCAACGACCGAGGGCTTGTCTCAGCCGAGTTTGCGCAAAGCGATCGGGCAAGCGCTTGAGCAGGTAGAGCTCAACGACACACTTGAGCCCGCGTTGGTTAAACGACTCGGCCTGCAGAGTTTTGGTGAAGCGATTCGCACACTTCACGCTCCAACCCCCGACATGGATGCGCTCGCTTTAATTGAGCATACGCATCCGTCGTGGTTGCGCATTAAGTTCGATGAACTCCTTGCTCAGCAACTGTCGCTGGCGGCGGCCCGTGATGCGCGGCGCAGTTTACGCGCAAAAAGCCTAAGAGCGAATCCAAATGCAGATAGTTTGTGCGCGCGCTTGCTGAAGTCCTTGCCTTTTAGTCTGACGCCCGCGCAGCAACGGGTGACTTCTGAGATCAGTGCCGACCTAGCGCGCGAGTTTCCGATGTATCGTTTGTTGCAAGGGGATGTGGGCAGTGGCAAGACGATTGTCGCTGCACTGGCAGCCTTGCAAGCGATTGACGCCGGCGTGCAGGTAGCGCTCATGGCGCCGACCGAAATTTTGGCAGAACAACACTTTCAAAAATTGAAAATGTGGTGCGACCCTCTTGGGATTGAGGTGTGTTGGTTAACCGGCAGCATCACACCCAAAGCACGCAAAATCGCAAACGCGGCCATCTCAAGCGGGAGCGCGCGTTTAGTCGTGGGCACCCAGGCCTTGATTCAAGAAACAGTCGAGTTTTTCGATTTAGGTTTGGTGATTGTTGACGAGCAACATCGCTTTGGTGTCGCCCAACGACTGTCGTTGTCTAAAAAGGGCGAAGATCTCGAGACGCTGACCCCCCGAGTAACGGTGAGTGCCTCTGCTAGCCCCGCGACGCAGGCAGCGTCGAGCATCTCTACAGGGTCTACTGTACCGCCTGCCGCGAGCAAACCGGCTGCAAATAAAGACTGGATTCCACATCAACTAACAATGAGCGCTACGCCAATTCCGCGTACGTTGGCCATGACGTTTTATGCCGATCTTGAGGTGTCATCCATCGACACCTTGCCGCCGGGACGCACGCCGGTTGTCACGAAGCTAATCTCTAACGCACGGCGTGACGAGGTGCTTGGTCACGTCGCGCAGGCTTGTGCCACAGGGCAGCAAGTGTATTGGGTCTGTCCGTTAGTGCAAGAAAGCGAATCGCTCGACTTACAAACCGCAGTTGATACGCACCTTGCCTTAACCGAGGCCTTGCCCGACTACACCGTTGGTTTGGTGCATGGTCAATTACCTACGGCCGAGAAAGCCGCTGTCATGAAAGCGTTTCGTGAGGCGCAGATCAACGTGTTGGTCTCGACGACCGTCATTGAGGTCGGGGTCGATGTGCCAAACGCTTCGTTAATGGTCATCGAGCACGCCGAGCGTTTTGGGTTGGCGCAGCTGCATCAGCTACGGGGACGCGTCGGACGCGGCGTGGCAAAGTCGGTATGCGTGTTGCTGTTTCAAACACCCTTGTCGATGCTTGCGCGTCAGCGGTTACGCGCCATGTACGAGACCCAGGATGGTTTTGAGATTGCCCAGCGTGATCTTGATTTGCGCGGGCCCGGTGAGCTACTCGGCTCAAGGCAGTCGGGCGTCACCTTGTTACGGTTTGCAGACTTGGCCACCGACAGTGGACTCGTTGTGGTGGCTCGCGAAACCGCCACAGAACTCAGGGCCACGGCCCCACACATTGTTGAGCGCCACTTGGCGCGCTGGATGCGTGGACGAGAAGATTTTTTACGCAGCTAGCGTATAGACAAGTTTAGATACAAGGTACGCCGCTCGATGGTCAAAATCATGCAACGTCTTTGCTTATACGGCCGCTTAGTGCGTCTCGACAAGCCGATCGGGATATTGCTCTTGCTATGGCCAACTTTATGGGGCTTGTTTGTGGCGGCGCAGGGGTGGCCAAGTCTCAAGCTCTTGGTGATTTTTGTATTGGGTACGGTGCTGATGCGTTCAGCGGGCTGCGCCATGAATGATTATTTTGATCGCGATGTCGATCGCCACGTCAAACGCACTGAGCAACGTGTCCTGACATCTGGCCAGATCCAACCGCACGAGGCGTTATGGGTAGCCGCCGTCTTAGGGCTGTTGAGTCTGGCCTTGATTTGGTCTTTGAACGGGCTCACGCTTGTGCTGGCGATGGTCGCGGCGGTCTTGGCCGTGACGTATCCCTTATTTAAGCGTTTTTTTGCGATTCCGCAGGCTTATCTTGGGATTGCCTTTGGTTTTGGGATACCGATGGGCTTTGCAGCCACAGTCGGATCGGTGCCTGTCGTGGCATGGCTGATGCTGTTGGCGAACATTTTTTGGGCGATTGCCTACGATACCGAATATGCGATGGTAGATCGCGATGATGATATTCGCTTGGGTCTTAAAACCTCAGCCATCACCTTCGGTAAGTACGATATATTCTGTGTGGCGCTTTGTTACCTCACAACCTTGTTATTGCTGGGCGGGGTGGGGGTCTTGTTATCGTATGACTGGCCGTATGCGCTCGGCTTAGTGGCCAGCGCTGGGTTGGCTGTGCTACACCTCGTTTGGATCCGGCACCGTAGCCGCGAAGGGTGTTTTCGGGCCTTTTTGCACAATACTTGGATAGGTTTTGCGGTATTTTGCGGTATCTTTGCGCAGACGATTATTTTTTCTTGATTTTTTAAAGACTTCCAATGAATTCTATTCCTTCTGTCGCTTTCATCGGTGGCGGCAACATGGCCAATGCGCTGGTGTCAGGTTTGCTTGCTCAGGGCTGTCCAGCCTCGCAGTTGCACGTACTTGAGGTCTCTGAAGACTTGCGTGAGCAGTGGCGCGCCCGTGGCATCAGTGTGGCGAGCGCACCTGATGCTTCCTTATCCACACAGCAGGTCTGGATCTTCGCGGTCAAGCCACAACAAATGCGTGAAGTGGTGTTGCAATGTAAACCTTGGCTCAAACCAGATACCTTGATCATTAGTATCGCGGCTGGTATTGCCTTGAACTCTCTGTCGGGCTGGCTCGGTTCACCCGAGCAGCCTTACACACGCGTGGTGCGTTGTATGCCCAATACGCCCGCCCTGGTGCGCGCGGGCGTGACAGGGATGGCGGCGGTCGAGGGTTTAGCCAAATCCCAGAAAGATATTGCCACCGACTTGCTAAGCGCTGTTGGGCAGGTGGTGTGGGTCGACAACGATCAGGCCATTGATGCAGTGACTGCCTTGTCAGGCAGCGGGCCTGCCTACGTATTTTTATTTTTAGAGTCCTTGATGGCAGGCGCGCAAGCGCTAGGTCTATCGGCAGAGCAGTCACGCACGCTTGCCCTTGCGACCTTAGCCGGTTCAACACAGTTAGCGGCCGAATCAACTGAAACTCCAGCTGTCTTGCGCGAACGTGTGACCTCAAAAGGGGGTACCACGGCGGCAGCGTTAGATGTGTTTGCCGAACAGCATTTTTCAACTATCGTCGCGCAAGCAATGGCGGCAGCTGATCATCGGGCGGCTGAGCTTTCAAAAGAGTTCGGTCGCTAGTGCGAATCGTTAATGGGTCTTAAAGAGTGATAGGTCGTTTTTTTTACTGGACTCTGCTTCGATCTTGCCACACGTTTCGTAATGCTAGTTTCGCAATGCTTTTTGCAATGCCGTTTTTCGTAACACTATTTTTGAAGCCCCATTTTTGTCACATTATTTTTATAAGAAAAGTCGCATGAAAAAAATACTCATTGCAGTTGGAGTCGTTGTAGTCATCGCCGTGTCGGGCTGGTTGGGCGCAAGTATTTACGTGGGGCGTACTGCGTCAACTATCATTGCAAATTTAAGCGCCAAGGCGGGCCAAAATGCGGCTATCCGGCTGGCCGAGGTTAATCATAAGCAAGGGCTATTTTCCTCAGTCGGCCAGTTTGAAATCCGATTTAATGATGTCGCTGTCGATGCAAAAAGCGGCAATCAAATGTTTGCGTTGCAAGTCAACTATAGCGTCGAGAACCTTCTGTTGCCCTCGTCTTCGATGCGCTTTCAATGGGCCGTCAAGCCGGTCGGCAAAACCGGTACAGAGTTCAATCGGTTATTCGGTTCCGAGATCAAGTTAACTGGGCAAGGCAAGCTCGCGTATGGCGGCAAAGCCTTATCCACCCTTAAGTTGCCTGAACTTGCCATGAAGCAAGGTAAAGAGTTGTTTCACTTATCGCCTTCGAGTGGCAATATCGCTTGGGGTGAAAAAACCGTCGCCTTGCAATGGAAGACCGATCGCTTAAGCTCGCGTGGCGATGATCACGCACTTGATGTGCACGGCTTTAGCTTTACGAGTGACTTTCAAAATCGCGCCCGTG
>JBIIWK010000080.1:0-11804 GCA_044338955.1 Burkholderiaceae bacterium | reverse complement strand
AAGCTACGCTTGACGACCATAGCGAGGTGGTCCCACCCCTTCCCATCCCGAACAGGACCGTGAAACACCTTAGCGCCGATGATAGTGGATGTACATCTGTGAAAGTAGGACATCGTCAAGCTCTTATACCCCAAACCCCCAAGTGTCAAAAGCACTTGGGGGTTTGTCTTTGGGCGACAGGTTTTATCGTCAACACGGATTTGTTGTAGAGAACTGATTGCCAGGCTGAGCGTGTCTTGAGGGCCAACCGGTCTAAGAGGGCTCTTGCGGTTTAGTTTCGCTCGAGTATTGCTTCAACATACAACGTACGTATGAGTACGATAACAAGGACCATTAGAGGGGTTGCCAAAATTACCCCAGGTAAGCCAAACAACAGACCAAAAATGACGGCAGCTGTGATGCCTAACACCGGCGGCATTCGAACCGCCCAACGCTGTACGAGGGGCATCAGTAAATTACCTTCGACGACTTGAATTAGCACACAGACCACAAGAACATAGAGCGCTTGAGTTGGGCCTTGCATAAACGCAAGTACAACGGCGAGCAATCCAGAGGCGATAGGGCCAAAGAAGGGTATAAAGGCAAAGACCCCTGCAATGAGCCCAAGTGTCAGTGGCATTTGCGCACCCACTAGCATCAGACCGATTCCGGTTGCCGTTCCGACAAATAACATCGAAAGACTTTGCCCAAGCAACCACTGGAGTAAGGCTTGACCGCTTGCCACCATCGCTTGGTCAATAGCTGTCCGATAACCGACGGGTATGAGCCTGACGAACCCACTCCTGTACAAGTCGGGATCCGCAGCGAGATAAATGCCCACAATCGTCATCAAGCCGATACTACCGAGCGCGCTAAGGGTTTTGGTTGCAAGGTTCGCAACGCTTGCCCAAGGTACGTCGGTTAAGTCGGTACTATCGAGTAATTGCAAGAGGGCAACGCCTAACGGAAACCCACGCAGCCAGTTAGTGAAGGCCACGAGTGCTTCTGGCACTCTAATTTTTAAATCGTCGGTTTGTTTAATGAGTCGATCGCCAACCAGCCACGTTATTAACATGATTAGAATTATCACGATGGTGACTGCTAGGCCGACGGTGAGTTTGGATGGCAGATGAAGGTAGCGCTGCAGCGTGATTGCAAAGGCTCGCAGCGATACAGCGATAATGATTGAACCAAATAGCAGAAGTAGAACGTCTGAGAGGCGCCAAGATAGCAACAATAAGCTTCCAACAAAGATTGTCAGAAATATTGCGTAAGTAACGGTTGGCCGGTTTGAATTCTCTAGCTGCGCATTTTTGTTCAAGTCGTCTCTATAAGATGCCAGCCTGCTTTAAAAGCTGTGCGGTTTCGAAAAGGGGTAATCCCATCACGCCTGTGTAACTTCCGTCGAGCTGGCGAATATACTGCGCCGCCAAACCTTGAATCCCGTAAGCGCCTGCCTTACCGAAGGGTTCTTTGCTAGCGATGTACTGTTCGATATCGCAAGCAGAGAGTGCGGTAAACGTGACCTTCGAGCTCGAAATCGCAGTCAGACGCTCTTGGCCGCGACAAAGTACAACTGCAGTATGAACTAGATGTGTTTGGTTTGATAGCAAAGAGAGCGTTTTTCTTGCATCCTCTTGATCAATCGGTTTGCCCAATACTTGATCACCGAAGGCGACGGTTGTGTCTGCGGTGAGTGCGTATAAGTTTTGGTTGATGACGAGCTTGCCGTCGGGGTGCATCGAATTTTTGCTTAACCACTCAATACATCGGTCTGCTTTGTCATGTGCGGTGCGTTGCACGTAGGCCAGCGGATTTTCGTTTCGATGTCTTGGCTCATCTTCACCCGGTACTGCTGGCAAGGTCAGGACAGCGTGATGAACGCCGAGCTGGGTTAAGAGCTCGCTTCGACGGGGGCTGGCAGAGGCAAGATAAAGCCGCAGAGTCATTTAAATATATATCCGGTATATTTTTTAGTGCTCAGGCGCAGCGCTAAAGGTGTTCAGATTCGATGATAAGGGTGATTGGCCAAGATCGACCAAGCTCGATACAGTTGCTCGATCAGAACGACGCGTACTAAAGGGTGCGGCATGGTCATGGACGACAAGCGGATCAAGCCAGAACATGTGGCCTTGAGTTCAGCATCCAAGCCGTCTGGCCCGCCAATCAAGATCGCAATGGGCTGGCTATTGTTTTGCCAACCTTGCACCACTTGCGAGAATTTTTCGGTTGAGAGATCTTTGCCGTGTTCGTCTAAGGCGATTCGGACAGCATATTCTGGGATGGCGCTTTGTATGCGTTTGGCCTCGGCAGCCATCATTTGCGCTGCGGTTTTGCCGCTGGTTCTTGGCTCGGGTTTAATTTCTTTGAGTTGCAATGACCAATCAGCAGGTAGCCGCTTCGCGTAATCCTCCCAGGCGGTATCTACCCATGCTGGCATTCTGGCCCCGACAGCGATGATCGTTATTTTCATCGCGCTAAGCGTGTGGCAGCCGCATCGCTAATTGTTACTGTCCATTTCGGGTAGCTCCGGGCGGCAGCAGCGTTAATTCTAGTGTTCATCGCGGTAATGGGTGCAGGGCACAATGATCAAAATTTAACGCAATGCGGCACTGTGTCGAGCGGCGCGTTATCTGTTCGAGCGAGCAGGGCGCGATGAACGACTCGCCGCGCGTCGGCCTTCGGGCTCGTCGCGTGTACCCATTGGGTCGAAGGCTGTCTCACTTGACGCCACGGCGGGGCGGGTCGACTCGGGTGACAGCTTTAAGCGCACGGGTTTGCCACCCCATACTTCTTCAAGGTTGTAATACGTGCGAATGGCAGGTTGCATGATGTGAATCACAATGTCGCCAATATCGACTAGTACCCACTCTCCGGTCTCTTCACCCTCTGTGGCAATCACGGGGTTACCAATGCTGCGTGATTTATCGGCCACGCTATTGGCTAGGGCGCGCGTTTGGCGATTTGAGGTCGCCGAGGCGATGACAACCCGATCAAACATGCTGGTCAGGTGCTCGGTATTAAAGACTTTGATATCTTGTGCTTTGACGTCTTCGAGTGCATCGACCACGGCGCGTTGCAGTTTTTGAATATCCATTATTTTGTTGTTTCCTGTCAGGCTGAGTGGTGCCGATAAAGGCTGTGCTCGGTGATGTACTGGCCTACAGCCTCAGGGATGAGGTCGCAGGTTGAGTCGCCTCGAGCGATCCGCTGACGGATTTCGTTGGCAGAGACATCAAGTGGATCAAAAGGCAGATGCACTAGATGTCGATTGTTTTGTGTCAACCAAGTCGCAAGCGCGGCGGGCGCTGCAACGTTAGAGCCGGGCCTCTGTGCCACAACAAGTTGAACTTTGCTTGCGATGACTGACCAATCACGCCAAGTACAAAAATTTTCAAGTTGGTCGGCGCCCAGAATCCAAAAATACTCGTGGCCTTGGGGCAAGAGTGCCAGCGTTTCAACCGTATAGGTGGGGCCAGTTCGGTTAATTTCAATGGGGTTGACCTGTAAGCCCGTAGTGTTACCAACTGCCAGTTTGATCATCGCCAGGCGATGAGCTGGCGATGCCCCGAGGGGTGGGCGTTGCCAAGGTTGACCTGCTGGTATCAGCTGCACCTCGTCAAGGGATAATGCGGTAAGCGCCGTTTGAGCCAGCACCAAGTGCGCGCTATGCACGGGATCAAAGCTACCACCGAGTAAACCAATGCGCATCAGACCCAGTCTCGCGGGGTAAGGTATTGAGAAAGTGCCGCCTCAGCTGAGCCAGCTTGTGCTTGCCAGTTGTAGCGCCACGCAGCTATAGGGGGCATCGATAGCAGAATCGATTCGGTTCTGCCCCCGGATTGCAATCCAAACAGGGTGCCGCGGTCAAATACTAGATTGAATTCTACATAACGTCCACGCCTGTAAGCCTGAAAGTCACGTTCGCGCTCGCCGAAGGGGTGAGAACGTCGTTTTTCGACCAAAGGCAGGTAGGCGGGGATAAAGGCACTACCCACCGAACGCATCAGCGCAAAGGCCTCTTCAAACCCAGGTTCGCTTAAATCGTCAAAGAAGATTCCGCCTACGCCGCGCGTTTCATTGCGGTGCTTCAGAAAAAAATACTCGTCACACCATTTTTTGTAGCGCGCATAGGCACTAGGATCATGTGGGTCAAGCGCGGCTTGATTCACACGATGAAAATGCCGTGCGTCGTCTTCAAATAGGTAATATGGCGTGAGATCCATGCCGCCGCCAAACCAAAAGACATCGGCTTGACCAGAACCCTCAGGCGCTTTTGCCACAAACATTCGAACATTTAAATGTGTGGTGGGGATGTATGGATTACGAGGGTGCAGCACCATCGAGACGCCCATGGCCTCCCAGGGGCGACCCGCGACTTCAGGGCGATGCGCAGTTGCCGAAGGCGGTAAGGTTTTACCTTTAACGTGGCTAAACAATACCCCAGCACGCTCAAAGAGTTGCGCGCCTTCGATTAAACGCGAAATGCCGCCACCACCCTCGGCGCGCGTCCACTCATCGCTTAAAAATGGCTCGCCGCCCGTGCGTTCAAGCTCAGAGACGATGCTGGCTTGTAATCCTAAAAGGTAGGCGCGCACAGCAGCGATATTGTCGTCAGACACGACCGCGACCGGCGCGACCGAAGTCGCTGGCTGGTTCTCACACGCACTCGCAACAGATGCGCTCGAGGCCGCTGACGTCGTGCGCGCTGAGGCATCAGAGGGCACTGGATCAGATTGCACTGAGGGTTTAAGTTCAGACACTGTTAGTTTTTTTCTAGTGCGCGCCAGCCAATATCGGTTCGATATTGAGCGCCGTCAAAGTGAATAGATTTGACCACGTCGTAAGCGCGTTTCTGCGTGGCGCGAACATTATCGGCTAAGGCGGTAATGCAGAGCACTCGGCCCCCCGAGGTTTGAAGCTCGCCCTCCTTGAGCGTGGTGCCTGCATGAAAGACTACGCAGTCACTTTGCGAAGCAGGGATGCCGGTGATTGCATCGCCCAAGCGTGGGGTCAAGGGATAATTTGCACTCGCCATCACCACACCAAGTGCTGTGCGAGGATCCCAATCAACTTCCGCTTGGTTTAGTGTGCCAGCAACACCATGCTCAAAGACGTCAAGTAAATCACTGCGTATGCGCATCAAGATCGGCTGGGTTTCAGGATCACCTAAACGACAATTGAACTCAAGCACCTTAATCGGGCGTGTGGCGTCGTCGCCATCTCCGATCATCAAACCCGCATACAAAAAACCGGTGAAAGGGATGCCGTCAGCCTTCATCCCTTCAATCGTTGGGGTGATGACTTCGCGCATGGCGCGAGCATGGATGGCCGCACTCACCACAGGCGCGGGCGAATACGCACCCATGCCGCCAGTGTTAGGACCTTGATCGGCATCTTGCAAACGCTTGTGATCTTGGCTGGTGGCAAGTGGCAAAATGTTTTTGCCATCGCACAAAATAATGAAGCTAGCCTCTTCGCCGAGCAGACATTCTTCAATGACGACGCGCGCCCCTGCGGCGCCCAACGAACCATCGCCCAGCATGGCATCGACGGCGTCGTGCGCTTCGGTGGTGGTCAGGGCAACAACAACCCCTTTGCCTGCGGCCAGGCCATCGGCCTTAATGACAATCGGCGCACCTTGCGCTTCAATGTAGGCGTGCGCTGCGATGGGATCCGTGAATGTTTGGTATGCCGCGGTGGGTATCTGGTGACGCACCATAAACGCTTTGGCAAAATCTTTTGAGCTTTCAAGTTGCGCTGCAGCTTGCGTGGGACCAAATATTTTTAAGCCTTGCGCCCGAAACGTATCCACGACGCCAAGCGCAAGCGGCGCTTCGGGGCCAACAACGGTTAAGGCAATGCCTTCTTTTTTGGCAAAGTCAGCCAAGGCAGCAGGGTCGCTTAGCGCGACGTTTGTGCTGCGCGCCATCGTTGCGGTACCACCATTACCAGGTGCGACAAAAACGTGTGATACGCGTGGCGATTGCAAGAGCTTCCAGGCCAGGGCGTGCTCGCGGCCACCAGAGCCAATGACTAACAGTTTCATCTGATTAGCCCTGTTCGTCCATCGAGGCGTTGGTGTAAACCTCTTGCACGTCGTCTAAACTTTCAAGCGCGTCTAAGAGCTTTTGCATTTTGATCGCGTCGTCACCCGCTAGCTCAGTTTCGGTATTTGGTTTCATCACAATGTCGGCCATTTCAGGGGTAAGGCCTGCCTTTTCAAGCGCGTTACGAACTGCAGCAAAGCTTGTGGGCGGACAAACCACCTCAATGACGCCTTCTTCGTCTGTTAAGACGTCATCGGCGCCAGCCTCGAGGGCGGCCTCCATCACAACATCTTCAGACGTGCCTGGTGCAAATATAAACTGACCGCAGTGGGTAAACATAAAGGCGACCGAGCCCTCTTGCCCCATGTTGCCACCGTGTTTGGCGAATGCGTGACGCACATCGGCGACCGTACGGGTACGGTTATCGGTCATGCAGTCGACCACTACCGCGACGCCACCTATGCCGTAACCCTCGTAGCGGATTTCGTCATAGTTTGAGCCATCGGCCCCGCCTACACCCTTGGCGATTGCGCGTTGAACGTTATCTTTGGGCATATTGGCCGCATTGGCTTTATCCCACACCATCCGCAGCCGCGGATTGGCATCCGGGTCGGCACCACCGGCGCGCGCGGCCACGGTGATTTCGCGAATAATTTTGGTCCAGAGTTTTCCGCGTTTGGCATCCTGGCGCCCTTTACGGTGCTGGATATTGGCCCATTTACTGTGTCCGGCCATGGTTTCCTGAAAATTGGCTACGATAATGGTTCCATTTTACCTTGGCAGCGAGATAAACTCTTGGCTTCGGGGTTCAAGCATCGGTTTTAGCCTCAAACGCGATTTTTATACAGTTAGTCTCATTTTCAGGAGCACCCCATGAGCAATCTAGTTAAAGCCATTCAAATCGAAGAAAACGGCGGCCCCGAAGTCTTAAAGTTGGTCGAAATCGAAGTGCCTGCACCTGGCGAAAACGAGATCACTATCCGCCAGCACGCAGCGGGTTTGAACTTTATCGATATTTATTTTCGTACCGGGTTGTACAAAAGTGCCATGCCAACTGGCCTGGGCTTTGAGGGCGCAGGCGAAGTCATCGCTGTGGGTAAAAAAGCTGCAAAGCGTTTCAAAAAGGGCGATCGTGTAGCCTACGGCCAGAGCCCAATTGGCGCCTATGCACAGGCACGTAATGTGCCGGCCGCGCAAGTGGTGCATCTGCCTAAAGGTATCAGCTACGAAGAAGCCGCAGCCATGATGCTAAAAGGCCTCACCGTGCAATACCTGTTTCGCCAAACCTATCGTTTGCAAGGTGGCGAAACCATCTTGTTTCACGCAGCCGCTGGCGGCGTTGGCCTGATTGCATGCCAATGGGCTAAAGCCTTGGGCGTGAAGCTGATTGGTACCGTTTCAAATCCCGAAAAAGCTGCATTGGCTAAAGCGCATGGCGCTTGGGCTGTGATCGACTACTCAAAAGAAAACGTCGTCGAGCGCGTGCTTGAACTCACCAAGGGTAAAAAAGTGCCCGTGGTGTATGACGGCGTCGGTAAAGACACATGGATGACTTCACTCGACTGCTTGCAGCCGCGTGGTTTGATGGTCAGCTACGGCAACGCCTCTGGCGCGGTCGATGGTGTCAATCTGGGCATCTTGGCTGCAAAAGGTTCGTTGTTTGTGACACGTCCTTCGTTGGCTGCTCACGTTGGTACGCCCGAAAAAATGCAAGCCGCTGCAGACGAACTGTTCGGTCTAGTCTTGAAAAAGAAAATCAAGATGCGTATCGACCAACGTTATCCGCTTGAGCAAGCTGCTGAGGCACAAGCTGCGTTGGCCGCTCGCAAAACGACTGGCGCTACCATCTTTACGCTAGAGTAAATCAAGTTGCGCGATGCTTTCGCGCGGTCTTTGATCTAGAAAGTGAAAAGCCCTCTTGCAGTGATGCAAGAGGGCTTTTTTTAGTAAAGGCTTCGATCTAGCGATCTTCGCTGGTGGGCAATACGAAGCTGCAACGCAAGCAGTTCACGCTCTGACTACCAAGCGTTGCAACGCAACTCGTTCAAGCTTTAGCTTCGTGGTGATAACGCGTCACACGCTCGACTTCATTTTTTGAGCCAAGCACCACGCTTACGCGTTGATGCAGCGCCGTTGGCTGAATATCTAAAATGCGTTGTTCTCCATTGGTGGCGGCACCGCCTGCCTGCTCAACTAACATGCTCATCGGGTTGGCTTCATACATCAAGCGCAGCTTGCCTGGCTTGTTGGGCTCGCGCGAATCCCAAGGGTACATAAAGATGCCGCCGCGTGTCAGCAAACGGTGTACGTCTGCCACCATTGATGCAATCCAGCGCATATTAAAGTCTTTGTCGCGCGCGCCTGTTTTGCCAGCCAACAGTTCGTCGACGTACTTGCGAACGGGCGGTGCCCAGTGGCGCATGTTCGACATGTTGATTGAAAATTCTTTGGTGTCTTCGGGGATCTGCATATTTTCGCTAGTCATGATCCACGAGCCCATTTCGCGATCAAGCGTAAAGCCCACCACGCCCTGACCAATGGTTAAGACCAACATGGTTTGCGGCCCGTAGACCGCGTAGCCTGCCACGACTTGAGTGCTACCAGGCTGCAAAAAATCTTGCTCGGTGATTTCGCGACCAGAGGCCGAAGCAGGGGCACGCAATACTGAAAAAATTGTGCCGATTGATACGTTGACATCAATGTTTGACGAGCCATCAAGTGGATCAAATAGTAATAAAAATTCGCCCTTGGGGTAACGGTTAGGGATCAGGTGAATGGTTTCCATTTCTTCAGAAGCCATTGCCGCCAAATGCCCACCCCATTCATTTGCCTCGAGCAATACTTCGTTAGACATGACATCTAATTTCTTTTGTACTTCGCCCTGTACGTTTTCGCTTTCGAGGCTGCCCAACACGCCACCCAATGCGCCTTTACTCACGGCATGGCTAATCGTTTTACAGGCGCGCGAGACGATCTCAATTAATAAGCGCACTTCGGCGCTGAGCGCCTGGCTTGAGCGTTGCTGTTCAACAAGATATTGGGTAAGTGTTTTGCGTTTCATGTGGGTTTTAATCAACGATATCAGGTCAGGGTTAACGGAATTAGGTCAGGGGCAACGGTGTGAGTCAGAGGCAACAAAATTAGGTAAGAGGCAACGAAATTCGTCAGACACCACCAAATCCGGTGAGGGCTCGTCGGGATACTTAACGTCGGTCAAAAAGCCGATCACAAAGCTAGTGCCTTTGAAACGATCTCAAGTGTATTACGCGAGAGCCCTTTGTGTGTGGCCACGCGCTGCAATTGGACGCGCATCTGTGCTTGTACGCTCGGGATAAAACGTGCCCAGTGATCAAAGGCACGCGCCAGACGAGCAGCGATTTCAGGGTTGATGGCATCAAGCGCTAAAACCTGCTCGGCCCAAAAGCAATAGCCACTGCCGTCTTCTGCGTGCAAGCCGCTGGGGTTGCCGAGACAAAACATAAAGATCACAGCGCGGGCCCGATTGGGGTTGCGTAAGGTGAAGGCAGGGTGCGCCATCAAAGCCTGAATGCTGGCAACGGTGGCTTTGGGCGAGGTCGCCTGAACGCCAAACCATTTGTCTACGACCAACGCATCGTGCTGCCAAGTCTCATAAAAGCGATTGACGACTTCAAGGGCTTTGGCGGGTGGCGCTTCGTGCACGAGCGTTGAGAACGCTGCCATGCGATCTGTCATGTTCGTTGCTTGATCGAACTGCTGCAGCGCCTGTGCATGGGTGTGTGTATCGGCGATCAAATACGACAACGCCAAATTCTTTAAGGCTCGCCGCCCGGCAGGCAAGGGCGCGGGCGAATAGTCTCCGAGGGTAGACTGTGACTCATAAATGGCTTGTAAGGCGGTGCGACACGCACTTCCCAAAGCCGTGCGCAAGGCGCGCCGCGCCACCGATATCGCTAGTGGATCCATGGGCGTCATCCGCTCGGTCAGCGTTTTTTCAGCGGGCAGACTTAAGGCACGTGCTCGAAAACCCGAGTCAAGAGCTGGGTCGTTTAACGTGGCAGCCCAGGCACTCGACACGATTGCATCCACTGTGCCGGTCGTACCCGTCTGCCGCCAGTGTTGCGCCATCTTCAAAATTTGACGCGCGGCGAGCTCTTGGCCGGCTTCCCAGCGTACAAAGGCGTTGGTATCGTGGGCACTGAGCAAGGCTAAGTCTTGGTCTTGATAGGTGTAGTCAATGATCACCGGCGCCGAGAAGTCACGCAGCAATGACGGTACCGGCAACGAGGCTACGTCGTGAAGCACCCAAGTCTGGCTGGCTTGCTTTAACTCAAGTAACGCCTGGTGCAAGGTTTGATCACCGACCGATTCAGGCAACTTTTGTTGTGTGGTTTGGCCAGGCATCGTAAAGGTTAAAGGTTTGCCTTGCTGGTCCAGCAGGCCGAATTTAACGGGGATATGAAACGGTAGTTTTTCGAGACCCGATTGCTTTTCGACGCCAACCGGCGCGCACGTTTGCGACAGCGTCAGCGTACATTGTTGCAGCGCTTGGTTGTAATTAAGTGTGACGTGAACCCGTGGCGTACCCGCCTGGCGATACCAACGTCTGAATATATCGAGGCTTACGCTATCCAGACCCGTGCTCGCTGTTTTGGCGCGGTTCGGTTCGGTGCGGTCGGGCTCTAGAGTACCCAGCGTTGAGGATTTTTCTGAGGGGTGTTGCTGATACGCCCATTGCATCGCATCAACAAAATCGTCGCACGTTACAGCCTGCCCGTCGTGGCGGCGAAAGTACTCATCCATGCCAGCGCGAAACGCCTGTTCGCCCAACAAGGTGTGCATCATGCGAATGACCTCTGCGCCTTTTTCGTACACAGTTGCCGTATAAAAATTGCCAATTTCTTGATAGCTTTCGGGCCGAATCGGGTGCGCCATCGGGCCACTGTCTTCAGAAAACTGCGCGCCGCGCAGCCCCACAACGTCATCAATCCGCTTGATGGCACGCGCGCTTGCTGCCGCGCTGGGCTCAAGCCCTTGCGCCATCATATCGGCTGTAAATTCTTGATCGCGAAAGACCGTGAGCCCTTCTTTGAGGCTTAACTGAAACCAGTCGCGGCAGGTAACACGGTTGCCCGTCCAGTTATGAAAGTATTCGTGGCCAATGACCGCCTCAATCGCCTGGTAGTTCGCATCGGTCGCCGTGTTGGGGTCGGCAAGCACGTACGCTGCATTGAAGACGTTCAAGCCTTTGTTTTCCATGGCGCCCATATTAAAGTCGCGTGCCGCGACGATCATGAAGCGATCCAGATCAAGCTCTAAGCCAAAACGCACTTCGTCCCAGCGCAATGAGCGCTCCAGGGACTCCATTGCCCAGCCTGTTTGAGCTTCGGTGCCAGGGTCGCTATACACTTGAAGGAGCACTTCGCGACCACTCTGCGTCTTGGTACGGTGCTCGCGGCAGGCAAAGTCTCCGGCCACGAGGGCAAATAAATAACTCGGCTTAGCGAACGGATCGTGCCACCTCGCTTCTTGGCGAGAGTCTTCAAGTGTTTTTGTAGAAATTAGATTGCCATTTGACAGCAGCAGTGGGTAGTCGGCGGGGTGTGCCCGTAACGTCACCTCGTAGGTTGACATCACATCAGGCCGGTCTGCAAACCAGCATATTTTTCGAAACCCCTGGGCCTCGCACTGGGTGAACAGGCTATTGCCCGATACATACAGGCCCGCCATGCTGGTGTTACTCGCAGGCGAGCACGTGCTAACAATCAGTAAGGTGGCTTGATCTGGCATGCCATG
>JBIIWK010000326.1:0-3438 GCA_044338955.1 Burkholderiaceae bacterium | reverse complement strand
CGATGCTTCACTTTCGATGAGCGACTTTCAAGTGCTCACGGCGACCCGATTGGGATAGAGTTTTCGCCCCTCTTGCCGTGTATTGAAACCTCTATAACGACTTCTTGATAAAAGACACAATCGCCGCGGTTGAAATGCCGTACCGCTCATGCAATGTCGGCAAAGCCCCTGCCGCTAAAAATTCATCAGGCAAAGCAATTTGGTGATAGTTAGGCGCCATTCTTGCGCGCAATACACAGGCAGCAATCGCTTCACCTAACCCTCCGATCCGCGTGTGATTCTCAGCCACAATCACCAAGCGCGAGCCGCGATTAATTTCTTTTAGAATCGTCGCCTCATCTAGGGGTTTGATCGTTGGTACGTGCAGAACCGCAACATCAGCAGCCCCTCCCGCCATCTCTTTTGCTACCTCGAGCGCCCGCATTGTCATGATGCCGCTAGAAATGATCAGAACATCCTTGCCGTCGCGTATGAGTTGCGCCTGACCTAGTTTGAACTTGTAGTCATACTCGTCTAGCACTAACGGCACCTGTCCACGCAATAAACGCATGTAAACAGGTCCGTCGTGTGCAACTACCGCCGGCACCATCTGCTCGATATCCAACGCGTCACAAGGATCAATGACTGTCATACCCGGAATCGCGCGCATCATCGCTAAGTCTTCTGTCGCCTGGTGGCTAGGCCCATAGCCCGAAGTCAATCCAGGTAAGGCGCAGGCAATCTTCACATTCAAATGCTCTTCGGCGATAATCTGATGGATGAAGTCGTAGGCACGGCGCGTGGCAAAGACAGCATAGGTTGTCGCAAAGGGAATCAAGCCTTCTTTGGCCATCCCACCGGCGGCTCCCATTAAGAGCTGCTCGGCCATCCCCATTTGAAAAAATCGCTCTGGGTAGGCCTGCGCAAAAATGTGTAAGTCGGTGTACTTTGCCAAGTCTGCTGTCATGCCCACAATCTCGGGGTGACTTTCGGCAAGCTCGACAAGCGCCTTTCCAAACGGCGCTGCACGGACACGCTGCCCTTCAGCGGCAATCGAGGCAATCATGGCCGAGGTTGTCAATTTGGGTTTAGTCACTACAGTGTTGCTGGGCGCACTCATTAAGCACCTCCTTGATAGCTAGCATCCAATTCGGCGATCGCTTGAGCCCATTCATTGGCTTCAACACGAATGAAGTGATTCTTTTCGCGTGCTTCTAAAAAGGACACCCCTTTACCCATCTTGGTATCAAGCAAAATGACACGAGGCTGGGGTGTAGCCAGCGAGCGTGCCATATCAAATGCGGCTAAGACGGCGGGCAGATCGTTACCATTTACGCGCTGCACATGCCAGCCAAACGCGGCCCACTTGTCTTGCAGGGGTTCGAAGGGTAAAACCTCACTTGAGTGGCCGTCTGCCTGCTGATTATTGATATCGACTAAGCAAATTAAGTTCGCAAGTTTATGAGCGGCCGCAGACAAGACTGCCTCCCAAGTCGAGCCTTCATTCAGTTCACCATCTGACATTGAGTTGTAGACAAAGGCGGGATTACGCTTGTGTCGTAAGGCGAGTGCCATGCCGACACCGATCGGTAACCCCTGTCCAAGCGACCCCCCAGAGATCTCCATGCCGGGCGTGTAGCTTGCCATACCCGACATTGGTAGACGGCTCTCGTCACAGCCATAGGTTTCGAGTTCGTCTTCACTCAGAATGCCAGCATTGATCAGCGCAGAATAAAAAGCAATTGCATAGTGACCATGCGAGAGCAAGAAGCGATCACGCTGCTCCCACTCAGGCTCGCCGACTTTGAATTTCAGAGCGTGGCCATAGGCAACGGCCAACATATCGGCGATACCCAAGGCCTGCCCAATGTAGCCTTGCCCCTGCACTTCTCCCATTCGCAGCGCCAAGCGACGAATATGGTACGCGTGTTCTTTTAGCTTATTTAAATCCGCACTCATCGCTTTTACCTCTTCACTGTAAATCAACCTGACGCCATTAACCTCTGAGCCACACCGACTACTTAAGCGCCACCGCAAAACCGCGCTGCACCGCCGGGCGCGCCATCATCGCGTCATACCAACGTTTCACATTTGGGAAGTCATTTAAATCAACTTGATGCCGTTGGTGACGCCAGGCCCAGCCCAAAATCGCAAAGTCGGCAATCGAAATTTCGCCAGCAAAAAATGAATGGCTAGCTAAACGCTGATCCATCACACCATACAGGCGGCGGGTCTCTTTCATGAAGCGCGCTAAGCCATAGCGCTTATCGTCCTCATTCGACAAGCCTAAAAAGTGATGGACTTGACCTGGCATCGGCCCAAAGCCTGCCATCTGAAACATCAACCACTCAAACACTGCAACGCGCGCGCGCGGTTCGGTCGGTAAAAACTTACCGGTTTTTTCAGCCAAATAGATCAGGATTGCACCTGACTCAAATACGCTGACTGGCTTTGCACCTGGGCCCTCGGTATCCAAGATCGCTGGGATCTTGTTGTTGGGACTGAGCTTTAAAAAATCAGGCTTGAACTGTTCATCTTTCGTAATATTGACCGTGTGTACGGTGTAGGGCAAACCCATCTCTTCGAGGGCAACCGATATCTTTCGACCGTTAGGGGTATCAAAGGTGTGTAATTGAATCGTCATGGCGCGATCACAACTTATATGCCTGACGTCCGATCAGCTTCCAGTCACCGCCCTCAAGTCGAAACACGTACATGATATCTAGTTCAACGTGTGCTGGCTTACCGCCCGAATTGGTATCGCCCGACAAATGATTGCGAACAATCGCCGTATCACCCATCATCACGATTTTTTGATTCGAAATGTCAATTTTGACGAACACTGAGCGACGCTCGACCAAAGACGACACAAACTCCGCTTTAGTTTCGAGGCGCCCGTTCGAATGACCGTAACTTAATTGAGCACCCGTGATCGCATTGAGCTTTGGTGCATCGCCTGAAATAATCGCAGCGTTCAAAGCGTCCATCGCTTTCGCTATGTCGGCCTCAGTAGCTTGTTGGGCAAAAGCGCTCGAACAAGTTAAGAGCAAACAAGTCAAAAATTGAAAAAAACGCGTCATGACAGTCCCCTGTAAATATTATGATTATTGGTACGCTATTTATAGTCGATAAATCGTGAGTCTGGACAGTAGTTTTTACGAGCGCAACCGGCGCGCAATGTGTCTAACTGCAATTTGTAACAACTTTAGTTACAAAAAAGTTGGATGAAAGGCCCTAAATACGTAGTTTTGCGTGTTGCCCTGCGTGGCTGAACTCTCTATCATTTGCATATGGAAAAACGCCTCACAATCTTAGAAGTCTTAACTGAGCAAAATCAGAAATCGATCGACCGCCGTGATCGCTCGCTCGAGCGTCTTGATCGCTCGATTGCCGATCTACGTACGGATGTTGATCGAAAATTCAATTGGATAATCGGGGTTCAAGTAGGCAGCCTACTTG
>JBIIWK010000325.1:0-3447 GCA_044338955.1 Burkholderiaceae bacterium | reverse complement strand
CACGCCTCGGTTGCAACCAAGTTGTCTGTTTGGTTAGGGCCGTACTCAGTTGGCCTTGGCCAAAACGCAGTTTTCAGACCACAGTTTTTAGCGGCTAGCAGATCGTTGTTGTGTGCTGCGCACATCATTACCTCAGAGGGATCTAAGCGCAGTGCGTGGCACACGCCAAGATACGACTCGGGCTGCGGCTTGTAGCAACGAAATACTTCTGTCGATAAATTCAAATCCCAAGGCAGACCTGTGTATTTGGCGATGTCAGTCAGCAGCGAGATATTGCCGTTTGAAAGCGGGGCAATAATGTATTTGCTTTTTAGACGCGCCAAGCCGCCCACTGAATCTGGCCAGCCATCTAAGCGATGCCACACTTTATTGACGTGCTCGCGTTGCGCCTCGGTCATTTTGCTTAGGCCATACTGATCAATCAATACGTCAAGCGATTCGCGGTGCAACACATCCAGCACGGTGAATTCGCGCTTGCCACTGCGGCAGGCTTCCATCGAAGGCTGATACATGCTGCGCCATTGCTCAGCAAATACAGTCCAGTCAGCTTGAAAGCCGTTTTCGTTACCCCAGCGGGTCAGGTCACGCACGATACTTCCGCGCCAGTCAACGACCGACCCAAACGTATCGAACACCATGGCTTTAACGGTAGAGTGAAGAGAGGACATGTTTTTTGCTCCGAATATTAATGATTAGGGATGTTTGTTGAATTAGACCCGATAACTTAACTGTGTAGCCTGATTCGGGACACTTAGGTTGTCATTTGTGTCCGCGAAAAGACTAAGGTTACTGACCCCACTTAGTCACAAGATGCTCAGTAAACCAATCACACGCCGCGCCAGCGGTTTCTGCCAGGCGGATCCCGTAGGGCTCGTAATGGCCGCCTTTGAACAGATGTAGGTTTTTAGGCTCGTGTGCGGTTGAGTAGGCGGCTAACTGATCGTCGGTTGGGCAGCGCGTGTCGTTGGTGCCTAGCACCATTAACAAGGGGGTGGGTGAGATGCGTGGCAAAAATGCACCGGGCTCATACGCCATGCGTAAGTCGCGTGTGCGCAGGGTGACTGCGTTGACATAGCTCGTTCCTTTGCCGGCAACGATGCTCCACGCATAGCTTTCAGAACCTTCAGTCGAAATGGGCACCATCTTAGGTGGCAAACCTTTTGCGCGATTGATTCGGTCTTGGTTAAGCTCGGCTAAAAATGCATCGAATTTATCAGTCGAGATCGAGCGCAGGGTATTTCTATAACCGCTGATGGTTGGCACTTGCGAGACCACGCACTTCACGCGGCGATCGGTTGCGGCCACCACCAACACATGCCCACCTGAATAGCTTGTACCCCACAAGCCGATGCGATCGGCATCGACTTCAGGTTGCATGATGGCGTAGGTGATCGCGTCACGCATATCCGAGATCTGCTGCGCGGGGTCAAGCTCGCCGCGCGGCTCGCCCGCGCTTTTGCCGGTGTTGCGATGGTCGTAGACCAAGCACGCAAAACCTGCCGCACAGAACACTTCAGCAAACTTGTCGAGCGCCATCTCTTTGATTGCACCAAAGCCGTGACTCATGACGATGGTTGGATAGGGTGCTTTGCCAGAGTCTGGTGTGTACAGCCAGCCGTCTAGCTCGCAGTCTGCGGCAAACAACTTAATGTCTTTTCTCATGATGTGTCGTCTCCAAAGTCATTAAAGATAATCTAATTGGCTTATCTTGTGGGACATATCGCGCAAAGATAGGCTAATAGGCGCATATACGGGTAGTGCAAATACTGCAAAAATCCACCGGGGCCCTATTTGTGCTCTGTTTTCTTGTGCGCGCCGCAAATGTGGCGGACACGCGATTTTTGGATTGTAGTGATGTATTGCATGCCTCCAGTTTTTCAAGTTGTACGCGCCCAAGCAAAGTCCTGGGCGTTTAGGCCTGCGCAAACGTTCTGCAACAGGTCAACGCTCGGACCACTTCTATTCAGTTTGTGTTCGGCAGTAGTCGTCTCGACTACCTTCGCGCAAGGGATCGATGCTGGCGCCTTGCAGCAGAATTTACAGCGACAAACCCCTTCGACCTCGCCTCTAAATTTACCCACACCGACTGCACCACGCGCGGCGCCTGAAGCGAAGCCTGACCAAACAACGTTAGTCGTCAAGCGTTTTGATTTACAGGGCGTGCAATTGCTGTCAACTGAGGTGGTTCAAAACACGTTGAAAGCGTGGCGTGACCGGCCCGTGACCTTTGATGATTTGCAAAAGGCCTGTGAGGCCGTCGAAGCGCTGTATCGCAAACAAGGCTACATCGTGCAGGCCATCTTGCCGGCGCAAAAAATTGCAGATGGGATCTTGATTATTCAAGTGATCGAAGCAAAGCTTGGTGCGGTCATTGTGGATGAGCCCAAGCAAGGCAGTCGTTTTGGTAAAGAGCGTACCAAAAACTATGTACTCGATATAAATCAAATTGGTCAGCCGCTCGACACACAGGCGATTGCACGCGCAGTCATCATTTTGAATGAAGTGCCAGGTGTTGCAGTGACCAGTGCGCTTGAAGCTGGTGCCAACGAAGGCGAAACGAATCTACGCGTCAATCTCACAGAAACCGGGTTGCTCACCGCGCGGCTCGAGGCGAATAATTACGGTAGTCGTTCAACGGGCTCTTCTCAAGCCAGCGTGTCTGCCGGCGTGAATAATCCCTTCAAGTTTGGCGATCAATTATCTGCAAGCGGAATCTATTCTGAGGGATCGCAGTTCACGCAGGCTTCATACAATTTTCCTGTTGCTGCAAACGGCTTACGTGCTGGCGTATCAACAAGCTATCTCGGCTACAAAAACATTGGCGATTATGTGCTGAACGGTGGCTACGGTAATGCGACGGTGTTGAGCGCAAACGTTGCTTATCCGTGGTTACGCAGTGAAGGGGCAAACGTCAATTTGACCGCCCAGTTTGATAATAAAACCTACCTAAATAAAAACATTTTGACCGAAACGGTCATCAGCAATTATCAAATCAATTCGCTGACCTTGGGTGTTTCGGGCAACGTTTACGATGGCTTGTTTGGGGGCGGAGTCACGAACGCCTCGTTAAATTTGGTCTTGGGGCAACTGAGTGTTTTGGGGGCAACGCCCGACTACTTTGGCTACTTTCAAAATGAGGTAGGCGATCTGTCACGCATCACACCATCAAGTTATCAAAAGCTCACATTCTCAGTGAATCGGGTGCAAACAATCGTGCCCGATCGCACGCGCTTGTTATTGAATTTTTCTGGTCAATTGGCAAGCGCCAACTTGAATTCGGCCGAGCAGTTTTATTTGGGTGGGCCGTATGCGGTACGTGCTTATCCGGTCGCACAAGGTGGTGGATCGCAAGGTGCTTTGGTTTCGATCGAATTGCAACAAGTGCTGTATCAAGGCTTGATGGGCATCGCCTTTTTTGATGCAGGTACGGTGCAGCAATTTGTGAAT
>JBIIWK010000324.1:0-3452 GCA_044338955.1 Burkholderiaceae bacterium | reverse complement strand
GTGCCTGTGGTGGCAGCCGCCAGCCGCCCGATACCTGTCAGGGGTGCACCGACCGCGATCGCCAACACAAAGGCACCCAGCCAATCCAGCCTAGGTGTGCTGGCGCGCGGTACCTGAATCGCCGGAAAAAACCGCCAAATTAGGCCGAATGCCGTCAGTGCAGCCAGAGGCGTCACAAAAAAAGCAGCCCGCCAGCCCAAGGCTTCAGTGACCGCGCCGCCCAGCACGGGCCCCAGACCACTTGCCACCGCAAAACTTGATGAGATTAAGACCATCCAACGCACTCGTATGCGTGGATCCGGAAACAGATCGGCGGGCGCAGCAAAGGCGGTTGCCATCATCATGCCGCCCCCCAAGCCTTGAAACACCCTAAAACAAATCAGTTGCCCCATGGTTTGGGCTACCCCGCACAGCACCGAGGCGAGGGTGACAATAGCTAGGGCTGTGAGCAGCAGGGGCTTGCGGCCGAACAAGTCCCCGAGCCGCCCAAAAATCATAATGCTGACCGCCGAGGCTAAAAAATATCCTGTGCCAACCCAAGCGTAGACAGCCATCCCATCCAGCGCCTGCGCAACTTGGGGTAACGAGGTACTGACAATGGTTGAGTCAAACGCCACCACCACGGCCGAGGCCGCGATGCCCGACATCGCTAGCAATAACTCGCGGCGAGATTGCGGCCCGACCTGTTCGGCAGGCAAAGTCGCTGTTGCGGCAGAGTCGCTTACGCTGGGGGGTACAGGTTCGCTTGAGCCGACGAGAGGGGTCGAGGGTGGCGCAGCCGCTGCGGCGGCTGAGTCGCTCGCGCTCTGCGGTGCTGGCGGTTTCGTTGGGTCGGGGTGCTGCATGAGGCAACTTAGGGGTTAACGCTAATAGAGCAAGGATAGCACTCCCGAGCGGGGCGACTTCGTGGACAATACGCTCTGGTTTCAGGTGGGTGGTGTTTTAAAGACCGACGACTGGTGAAAAAAAAGCAAAGTCAAACCACCGGTGGTACAGAGACCAAGGATGGAAGTGAAAAATTTTGGCTTGGTCCTGCAGACAAAGCAGGCCGAAGTGAAAAATGAAGATTGGCTCGCCGCCGCAGCGGAGTGAAAGTCAGAAATCAAAATCAAGCCGCCAACGTTGCGGGTACAGGAGATGAAGTGAAAAAAATCACAAATAGTTTTAAGTTGATTAAAAAAGAGCAGACTGGGTTGGCTGCGGTGTTTGCCACCAGTTTGGTGTTTGCCGGGATTGGCCTGAGTGCTACCGCACAGGCGCAAACCGCAGACTGGCCAACCAAGCCTGTGCGAATCATCGTGCCGTACTCGCCCGGCGGCGGTACCGATATTATTTCGCGGCGTTTGGCGCAAGGCTTAGGGCCGGTGCTCAAACAAAATGTCATCGTTGAAAACAAACCGGGTGCCAACGGAATTATCGGCACCGATCTGGCTGCGAAGGCAGAGCCTGATGGGCACACCTATGTCATGGTGGTGTCTACGCACCTCATCAACCCCTTGGTCATTAAAAATCTGCCCTACGACACCTTCAAAGACTTAATTGGCGTCACCGTGGTGGCCGACTCACCGTTGATCTTTGTGACGTCGTCGCAGTTTCCGGCCAAAACGATGGCCGAGTTCACCAAAGCGATGCGCGCTAAGCCAGCGACATACTCTTACGGCAGCTCAGAGAACATGACCAAGCTGGTGGGCGCCATGTATGCCAACACTGAAAAGCTCGACATGGTGAGCGTGTCGTACAAGGGCGGCGCGCCGCTCATGACCGATGTGGTGTCGGGCGTGACAACAGTCGGTATCACAAGCATTTTGACTGCACGTAACTTTTTGGATAGTGGTCGTCTGACACCTCTTGCTGTGACCAGCTCACAGCGCTCGGCTGCCGTACCTAACGTGCCCACCATGCAAGAGGCCGGCGTCAAAGATTTTGAGATCACACAAAGCTATGCGATGTACGCGCCGTCAAAAACGCCCAAGCATATTTTGAATGCCATGCAAAAAGCAGTGCATCAAGTGGCGATGTCGCCCGACATGAAAGCGGCGTTAGCTGATCAAGCCGCCTGGCCTGTTGCACAGCCTGTTGATGAGTTCAACGAGCGCATTAAAAAAGAAGCCGCGTTTTTGCAAGACTTGGCTAAGAAGATTAATTTGCAGGGTGATTGAGTCAGCGCAACGTATCGTCACCCAGTAGTCAAAGTAAATATACATAGACGCAGTAGCAGGAGCAAAGATGTCAGTTGTAAAGTTGTCGAACGAACTACCCGCCCCAAAGGGTTGGGTGCGAGCAGAGCTTGAGCAAGACTCTTCTTGGATCCGCCCGCTTACCGCGCAAGAAATCACCGATCTTGAAACTAGTTTGCGTAAGGTGCTTGCGTTAGGCAAAACAGAATTTGAATTGTCTGCCGCTGATTTTGACTTAACCGATTGCACTCGTGCGCTGCTGACCGAAGTGATGCAAGCGACACAAACTCGTTACGGTTTGTGTTTGGTACGCGGGTTTCCGGTTGCTAAGTGGAGTAAAGCCGAACTGCGTACTTTGTTTTGGTGTTTAGGTTTATGTTGTGGTGTGCCACGACCCCAGGGCAAGCAAAGCCAGTACGTGTCTGACGTGACCAACACCGGCGGCACCTACCGTGGTGGCACAGGGCGCGGCTACAACACCAATTCAAAATTAGATTTTCATGCAGACGGCAGCGACATCGTTGGTTTGATGTGTTTGCAAACTGCCAAAAGCGGCGGCACGAGTTTGTTGTCAAGCTCACTGACCGCGTACACAGAAATGCAAAAGCAGCGGCCCGATTTAGCGAAGGTGTTAACCGAGCCGTTTTATTTCAGTCGGCAGGGCGAACACGCGGCCGAAGAGCCCCCATATTATTTGGCATCAATCGTGGGCGAAAAAAACGGCCGCTTTGCCTGCCGCCATATTCGTAATCACATCGTCGGCGCGCAACTCACGTTTACAGACGTGCCGCGTTTAACTGCGCAACAAACCGAGGCGTTGGATATGTTTGATGCCTTGCTGGCACGGCCCGATATTTGTTTTCATATGGAGCTTGAGCCAGGCGACATTCAGTTTGTGAATAACCACGTCACCTTGCACGCGCGCACTGAATATGAAGACTACCCCGAGCCCGAGCGCCGCCGTCACTTGTTAAGACTATGGTTGTCTTTACCTCAGGCGCAGGCTTTACCCGAAGCATGGCGCATTGCGTATAAAGATGTCGATGCGCAAGCGTTGCGTGGTGGGTTTAGAGGCGTTGGTATCAGTGACGAGATCCGAACGTTCGAAAAACGCTTGTGCGCTGAGCATCAGATGGCGTTTAGGGTATATGAGGATTATGAGGCGATGCTCAAGACTGCTTAATGCAATCTTTTGCAAGACTCACGCAAGCTGATTGTTGTTCAATCAGGTAGCAGTGAATTTTGACCAAGAATCAACCATGAACATCTACGAAC
>JBIIWK010000349.1:0-2956 GCA_044338955.1 Burkholderiaceae bacterium | reverse complement strand
ATCGTGCAGTGACTCTTGCACCAGAAGCCGTGAACCCGCGTTGCAACGCTGCCCGTTCAGACTAAAAACCATAAATGACACGGCATCGAGCGCCCGCTCAAAATTGGCATCGTCAAATACGACTACCGGGCTTTTTCCGCCGAGTTCAAAATGTACGCGCTTCAAACTTGCCGCACCTTGGGCCATGATGTGCGAGCCAGTGCTGGTACCACCGACAAACCCGATCGCCTTAATTAAAGGCTCTTGCGTCAACGCTTGGCCCGCTGTTTCGCCCACGCCATGCACAACGTTCAACACGCCAGGTGGCAAACCCGCTTCAAGCGCAAGTTTCGCCAAGAGCGTAGCCGTCAAGGGGCTCCACTCTGCGGGCTTGTGTACGACCGTACACCCCGAAGCGAGCGCAGGGGCAATCTTCCAGGTTGCCAGCATAAACGGCATATTCCACGGTGTGATGATCCCAACCGGGCCGATCGGTGTGCGCATTGTGTAATTCAAATGCGTTTCAGTCGGATAGGATTGACCATCAGCCGCCTGTCCACACAGATCAGCAAAATAGCGAAAATTCTCTGCACCTCGCGTCGCAGTTTTTGTTGTGAACTTTAGCGGTTGACCGGTATCGGCTGTTTCGATGAGTGCAATCTGTTCAGCGTGTTTCTCCAAATGATCCGCGATCGCGTGCAAGACATCGCGCCTTCGTGCGGCAGGCCATTTACGCCAATCGTCAAACGCGGCGTTCGCGGCTAGGCTCGCGGCATGTATGTCGGCCGCCGTTCCTGCAGCGGTTACGTTCAGCAGCGAGCCATCAAAAGGCGAGAAGTTCGAGAACACTTCGCCCCCAAGACTCGCGCACGAACGCCCAGCGATCACGTGTTGCAAAACTGGCTTAGACATGGCGTCGATCAGCGTCTGCGCATTCTGACGCTTGGTGTCTGCAAGCGAGGGGGTATGGCTCGACGATCCTGCTGTGATGCTCTGGGTCATTGCAATTCGATCCTTTTCATTTGAATTAATTTTGCCCAACGCGCGGCATCAGCCTGAACACGCGCACGTAAAACCTGTGACGCTGCGGGCGTCGGCTCGATGCCCGCGCTCAAAAATGTTTGGAGTATCTCGGGTTCACTCAGCGCTTCGGTTAACACCAGTTGAAGCTGGGCGCTGAGCTTTGAGTCAAGTCCCGTAGGCGCGAAGACTCCGATCCACCCGCCCACTTCGTAACCAGGCAGCCCAAGTTCGGCGATGGTCGGGATCTGAGGCGCCAAGACCGAACGTTGCGCTGTCGTGACCGCTAACACGCGCAAAGCGCCGGCTTTGATATGCACTTGCGCCGCTGACAGCGCAGGGAACATAACTTGCAAGCGTGCGCCCAGCAAATCAGTCATCGCTGGGGCTGCCCCTTTATAAGGAACGTGCAACATCGACACGCCCGTCATACTTTCTAGCAACTCACCCGCAAGATGCACGCTAGTACCAACGCCTGGCGACCCATAGGTCACCTCACCGGGGTACGCCTTTGCGTAGGTCAGAAAACCCGCTAAATCTTGCACTGGCAAACTACGAGGCACCACCATCACACCAGGCACCTCTGCCACCAACACAATTGGCTCTAGATCGCGGGCAAACACATAGGGCAAGTCTTTGTACAACAGGTTGCCGATCGCGTTACTGGCGCTTCCCATCAGGAGGGTGTAGCCATCGGGTCGGGCGGCGGCAACCACGGCTGTGCCGATGGCAGCCCCAGCGCCTGGCCGATTTTCAACGATGACTGACTGCCCTAGTTTTTTTTGCAAGACGGGTGCAAGGATGCGAGCGGCGCTGTCGGCGGCGCCACCGGTAACAAAGGGTACGACCAACCGAAGCGGCTTCTCGGGCCAAGGCGCCCTGACCACACTGGCGGCAGACGCAACTGAAACGCCCCCCATTTGTGCCTGCGCAGCTGGGGTTGCACAGCACAGGCCCAGTAAAGCGGCCAGAGTCGCCCTCAAAATTCTGCCGGCAAACCCGAACTTGCCCTGCTGCTGTGCGGCTGGCTTTGCCAATTTTGTCTCGTCAATAGTTATTGTGAGATCAGTTTAGAAAGCACTTATAAATTACACAATTTGAATTATTCAATTTACTATTTGAAATAACTTATTTATTAACCTATGCTTAATCCAAACTTAAAGCACCTTAGAATTTTTATTGAGATCGCCCGACGCGCCAGCTTTCGGCGTGCCGCGATCGCCTTGCATTTGAGCGAGCCTGCGACCAGTCAAGCGATCGCTCAACTCGAGTCACTTCTTGAGGTCAAATTATTTGACCGTACGACGCGTTCGGTACGACTGACAGAGGCTGGTTCTGTTTTTCTCATTGACGCTGAACGGTTGCTCGAGGGCCTCGATCAGTCTGTCGCCGCGCTAAGCGAATTCGCCAAGACGGGACGCGGCCGCGTGACACTTGCGTGCCTGTCTTCGACGGTTTACAGCCTGTTGCCCCCAGTGCTCGCCGAAATGAAGCGCCGCTACCCAAAAATCGACGTCGTTTTTCTAGATGACAATATGCGCGGAATCATGCACCGTGTCGATACGGGCGAGTGCGACATTGCAATCGTCAGCGAAGATCCTTCGCTCAAAGCAGGTCTAGCGATCCCACTCGTACTAGACTCCTTTCAAGTCTTGTGCCCAGCCAGCCACGCTTTAGCAAAAAAACCCCGAGTAACAGGCGCCGACCTCACCAAACAAGATTTGGTCTTGCTCAGACGAGGCTCAGGAATACGAGATGCCTTCGATCGTGGCGTTGAGCGTTTAAATCTTAAACTGAACGTGATTTACGAAACCACCCAAATTCAAACGCTTCTGGGGCTGGTTGAAGCAGGCCTTGGGGTCAGCGTTTTGCCCTCAATGTTGTGTCCGGGCCCCACACATCTGAGCTTTGCAGTGAGGCCTTTGAGTCGTCCTGCAGTGATACGAAAACTCGGTTT
>JBIIWK010000079.1:0-11977 GCA_044338955.1 Burkholderiaceae bacterium | reverse complement strand
AAGCTCGGCGCCGCTTGCCCGTGCAAGATCTTTTCGCAAGAGATCAAACACGTGATGCACCGTTTCAAAGCGTGTTTGATTAAAACTATTCAAATAGAGTTTTAAGGATTTTGATTCAATAATATTGGGGCTGGTGCACGGCACCTTTAGACGCAGCAGCGCGACCTTAGGTAGGCCTTTTGCATTCAGCCAAGAGAGTTCGTAGGCGTTCCAGAGATCGAAACCTTGAAACGGCAAAGCGCCCGGCAAAGTAAGGCTTGAGGCAGGCAAAGTTGTCAGACCAAGGGTGAGCCTTGCATCTAACCGAGGCATCGGAAACAGTAACGACGCGTCGTAGCCCTTTGGATAAGAAACATCTTTTCCTAGAGGCACTGCAGTTGGGATATTAGGCGAACCGTGACTCACTAGGGGTTACTCCACCGTCACGCCAGCCGCCTTCACCACTTCGGCAAAGCGCTTGATTTCGCTCGCAAGATATTGCGCGTACTGCTCGGGGGTTGACCCTAGCACTTGCGCGCCTTGATCATCGAGTTGCTTAAGCACGGCAGGGTTTTGCAACGCCTTGCGAATTTCTGTGCTGAAGCTGTTGACGATCATTGGATCGGTACCGGCTGGCATCATCACCCCCTGCCAAGCGCCCATATCAAAATCTTTTAAGACTGTCTCAGAGACGGTAGGTACGTCTGGCATCGCACTTGAGCGCTTAGCACTGGTGAGCGCAAGCCCCTTTAGACGCTTATCACGGACCAATAGCATTGAGTCATTGATGGTATTGGTCGAAAACTGAACTTGGCCGCCCATCAAGTCGACCATCGCGGGTGCACTGCCTTTATAAGGCACATGCGTGGCCTCGAGGCCCATCGCCTGAAGCAACAAAAAAGCAGCAAGATGAGTGATGTTGCCGTTACCGGCAGAGCTATAAGACAGCTTGCCTGGATTTTGTTTTGCGTAGGCAACAAACTCTTGGATCGTATTGACTGGTACGTTGTTGTTGACCAGTAACATCAACGGCACAATGGCCGTTGAACTGACGGGTGTCAAATCCTTAGTCGGGCTGTAGTTGAGGTTTTTATATAGGCTCGGGCTCAACGCTAGCGATGAGGTGTTGTACAACGCCGTGTACCCATCAGGTTTTGCATTCGCCACCGCTTGGCCGCCGATGTTTCCGTTTGCACCGGCTTTATTCTCAACTACAACCGACTGCCCCAACTGCGCCGTGAGTTGTTTAGCCAACAATCGAGCGATCAAATCGGTTGGGCCACCGGGCGGAAACGGAATCACTAACGTGACAGCACGATTTGGCCAGTCGGCTTTGCTTGGTTGCGCCAAGCTTGGCCCAGCGATACTCAAGACCGAAGTCAGAAGAAGCAGCGAAAGTGTTTTTGAATGTTTCATACGATGTTGGAACCTTTAGCGGACCGGAAGGCTATTTTAGCCTCACCCAGTCACTTGAACCGCTACACAGAAAACCACTCGCTTTCGCAAGCTAGACAACTTCAATTCGTTTTGATGTTCAACTCTTTAATCACTGGGCTCCAGCGATTCACTTCGCTTTGAATGAACTGTTCAAGAAACGCTGGTGTTGAGCTAACCAGTTCAATTGAGGCGAGGCGATCGCCGAGTTCTGGGTTTGCCATGATCTGTTTGACCTCGGCATTCAGCTTGGCGATGATATCGGGTGGTGTGGCAGCAGGCGCAAGCAAGCCAAACCACTCAACGGTCACCACATCGAGGCCTTGTTCTTTGAAGGTCGGAATATCGGACACTGAGGCGTAACGCGTGTCGGACGAAATCCCGAGCGCTTTAAGCTTGCCCGATTTAATTTGCGGCTGCACTTGACCAAGCGTTGCAAAGGTCAAAGCAAGGTGGCCAGACATCACGTCCATCATCGCAGGTGTACCGCCCTTGTAGAGGATATGCGTCAAATCCAAACCAGTCTGTTTTTTGATGAGCTCAGCTGTAAGGTGTGTCATCGTACCTACGCCCGCAGAACCGTAGTCAAGCTTGATTTTTCCGGCCTTGCCTAGCTCAATCAGTTCTTTGATGTTACTTGCCGGGAAATTTGGATTAGCCACCATCAAGACGGGTGCCCTTGCAAGCATACTAATCGCCTTAAAGTCGTTTAGCGTATCGAACGGCATACTCGAATGCATGGCGGGGTTCGTGGTGTGGCTGCTCACCGAAACGATCAAGGTATAGCCGTCAGGCGCAGCTTTTGCCACCGCTGTTGAACCGATCAACGTGCTCGCACCGGGTCGATTTTCAACAACGACCGGCTGTCCCCATTTTTCTTGCAACTTTTGAGCGATCGCTCGCCCAAGTGTATCGGTCGAGCCTCCGGGCGGAAAAGGCACAACAATTTTGATCGCTTTTTCAGGGTATTTGTCTGCGGCACTTTGTGCAGCGACTTGGCCAACACCAAAAATTGTACCTAGCGTGAGCATAAGGGTGATGGCATGGCGGCAATGGGTAATGAGTTTGCTAGTCATTAAAGGTCTCTCAAGGGATTTTTGTTGTTTTTAACGAAATAGCTGCGTACCAATACGCAACACCTTTTCTAGCCTCACCCTGTTGGGGGAGGCAATCATTAGAGCTTATCTTAACTGCGATTCGCCCCTCTCGGGGATGACTTTCACTTCGATCAAATCGGACGAAGACTATCGCGCAAGACACGCACAATCCGCTTCGGAACCTCAGCGCCTTTCACAAAGTTCTTTTCTGTTGAACAAAGCTGGCATGTTAATTGCATACAAAGATGTATACAAGAAAGGATTTCTAAACATGACTTTGCGATTTTCTATTGCACAACCTATCGAGCCAAGCGCATCAACCGCGACACATGCCCTGCCGGCTCACGCATGGATTAGCAAGCCTGAGCAGCCACTTTCAACCACCGATCACGGCGTTTTGTCAGGCTTGAGTTTTGCGGTCAAAGATAATATCGATGTGGCCGGGTTGCCCACGACAGCTGCGTGCCCCGACTTCTCGCGAATCGCCACTCAAAGCGCCGAAGTGGTGCGACAACTGCTCGCAAATGGGGCGTCTCTGCTCGGCAAGACGAACTTGGATCAATTCGCCTGTGGCTTAAATGGAACGCGTTCTGCGTACGGAGCCGTGCCTAACGCCTTCGACGCGAGCCTTGTCAGCGGGGGCTCAAGCGCAGGGTCTGCCTATGTCGTGGCGACCGGACAAGTTGACTTTTCGCTTGGCACAGACACGGCAGGCTCTGGTCGCGTACCAGCCGGCCTCAACAACATTGTCGGGCTCAAGCCAAGTCGTGGTCTGTTAAGCGCCCGTGGCGTCTTACCCGCCGCCCAAAGTGTCGATTGTGTATCAATCTTTGCACGATCAGTTGAAGTGGCTTGGCGCGTACTCATGGCGGGTGCGCAATACGATGCTCAAGATCCGTATTCAAGACGCCTAACACTCAGCCAAGTCCGCTTGGGGGCCTCTTTTCGCTTTGGTGTACCAAAACAACTTGAATGGTTCGGTGACCAGCACGCTGAAACAGAGTTTGGGATCGCAATTGATCGCCTGGTCGCACTTGGCGGCATTCGGGTAGAGATAGATTACACGCCGTTGGCGAAAATTGCTGAGCTCCTTTATGGGAGCGCATTAGTTGCCGAGCGCTATCAGGCGATTCGAGAGTTTTTCGACCAGCACGAACAAAGCGTGCTCGAACCAGTGCGCAGCATCATCGCCGCAGGAAAGGGCTACAGCGCCGCCGATGTGTTTGACGCCCAGACTGAAATGCGACGACTCGCGCAACAGCTGGACGGCATGTGGGACGCCGTCGATCTCTTGTTTGTCCCGACCGCCGCAACACACTACACAATTCAAGAGATGCGGGCGCGCCCAGTTGAGCTGAATCGTAACCTCGGCCACTACACCAACTTCGTCAACTTGCTCGATTACGCGGCACTTTCCGTACCGAGCAGCATTCGTGAAGACGGCTTGCCCTTCGGAGTGACCTTGATTGGCCCCTGCGCAAGTGACTGGGTCCTGGCAGAGCTTGGTGCTCGCTATCAAGATGTCAGTGCTTTACCCCTCGGTGCCACACAAGAATTCTTGCAAGGCAAACAAACGATCCCACCTGCGATACGGCCCACTGAAGAAACGATCTGTGTTGCGGTGGTAGGAGCACATTTAAGCGGCATGCCGCTCAATGGCCAGCTCACCGAGCGCGGCGCGCGTCTGGTATCACACACCAAAACCGCAGCACATTACAAACTGTACGCACTTAACAATACGAAACCTCTCAAACCAGGCTTGCTGCGTCTCGCAGAGCATGCAGGGCATTCGATCGAGGTCGAGGTGTGGGAGATGCCGTTACAGCATTACGGCTCATTTGTCTCACTGATTGCGAGTCCCTTAGGCATCGGCACGCTTGTTCTCTGCGATGGCAGCACGGTTCAGGGATTTATTTGCGAACCCCAGGCGCTCACTGATGCGTTAGAGATTACTCATTTTGGCGGATGGCGAGCCTACCTCCAGTCACTCGCCGGCAGCAAGTCCGTTTGACAGCTCAAAGAAATTTTTCTCTTTTTTACGACCTTTAAGGAGTTTTTTATGAAAAAGCAAGACAACACTCACACGGCTAGCCTCTCGACATCGGCGACTCGCCGTACCGTATTAAAAGCAGCTGCCGCTAGTCTAGCAGGGCTGTCTGTTCCGTCGGTCTTACTCGCACAAACGAGTTCTAAGATTCAAATTGGCTATTGGCCAGTCGCCTCAGGCTTGCCATTTTTTGTTGCCGTCGACAAAGGGTACTTTAAAGAGGCTGGCCTGACTGTTGAGGCGGTGAAGTTCGCAAGCCCTCAGCAAGTCGCTGAAGCGATGCTGGCAGGCAGACTTAGCGGCAGTTCGAATGGCACCGCCTCTGCAGCCCTAGGAATTGCCGAGCTCGCACAGCCTAATCTGCTAAAAATTATCTGCACCAACCCCACCAATGCCAAGTACGTGCTCGATGAGTTTATCGTCGCAAAAGACAGCTCACTAAAATCAATTTCGCAACTCTCTGGTAAAAAAATTGGCTGCGGGCCAGGCATCCAAAACGTCACCCTGACCAAAACTGTGCTCGAGCGTGCCAAAGCTGTCAACACCACCGTTATCGAATTGCCGATTGCACAACACGTCGCTGCAATCGCGGCAAATCAGATTGATGCCTGCTACACACTTGAGCCGACCGGCACGGTTGGTCGCTTAAAAGGCATCACACGCAATCTCGAAGTTGGCGTGATTGCACGCTATGTCTTAGGTGACGAGATGGCGCCGTGGCATGGTGGCTCGGCAAGTCTGACAACAGAGTTTATTCAGAAGAATCCTGAATTGACCAAACGCTACATCGCGGCCTACAAGCGTGGTGTCGATTTAGTCAAAACCGCACCCGCCGAAGCGCGCCCTTCGTTAAAAGGCTACACCGCGATCGAGGGGGACCTCACCAACGAAGTGCCAATTTCAGACTATCTCATGGCGACTGATTTCACTGCCTCTGACACTGCCTACTTTCAAAAGTTTTTCGATCTATTTTTAGACAAAGGGATCTTCAGTCGCAAGATCACGATTGAAAACATCCTTTACAAAGCGTAACCATCATGCCTGACAAGAAATCTCAACCTACAATGCAGCCCGGCTGGCAAGCGTCTCAATTGGCCCCCAGCGCTCTTGTGCGCAAACCATTTGAGTGGGGCTCTCTTTTGCCTTTGCTCGGTCCGGTGCTGTTGTTTGTGATCTGGGATCTCGTGGTGAGATTCGGCTTGGTGAAAGCGATCTTGCTTCCGCCTCCAGCCGATACGTTAGCCACCTTAGTGTCAGGCATGCTTGGGGGTGACCTAATACAACACTTTAGTGTCACCCTCTATCGCACGCTGCTTGCCTTTGGCATCGCCACAGCGATTGGGATGCCGTTAGGAATTTTACTTGGTAGCAATGTCCGCGCCTACAGCAGCGTAGAGTTTTTAATCGATTTTTTTAGATCAACGCCCTCCTCTGCACTCATCCCACTCTTTCTACTGATCTTTGGAATTTCAGATATCAACAAAGTGGCAATCGCCGCCTTCGGGGCGTTTCTCATCATCATCTTCAACTGCGCCTACGGCGTCATCAACGCACGCAAACAGCGAGTGGCGGCCGCCAAAGTCATGGGTGCGAGTCGCTGGCAGATTTTTAAAGACGTTCTGTTTTGGGAGAGCCTTCAGCCTTCGTTTGTTGGACTTCGTTCCGCAGTCTCAATGGCGTTAGTGATCGTCGTGGTTGCGGAAATGTTTATTGGTTCGGAAAACGGTTTAGGTCACAAAATCATTGATGCACAACAAGTGATGAACACAAAGATTATGTATGCAGCCATCATTGCTGCAGGAGTCTTAGGCTATGCACTGAATATCGTGTTTTTATTTCTTGAACGCCGCATTGTTCACTGGAGCGGAAGATGAGTCGTATCGTAAATGGCCCAATGTTCACCGAGGTTCCTGTCGCGCCTTTTCGACCCGGCCCTGCGGGAACCCATATCACCATTCGCGGCCTAACCAAGTATTTTGCGGGCTGGCCACTCTACGAAAATTTCGATCTTGACATCCCGAAAGGAAAAATTGTCTCGGTATTCGGTCCCAACGGCTGTGGCAAATCAACCTTGATCAACATGATCGCTGGGTTAACCCCGATCGATGCTGGCGAAATTCTCTTTGACGGTAAGTCACTTAAGGATACGCGAATCGGCTACGTGTTTCAAAACTACCGCGAAGCGTTGTTTCCCTGGTGGCGAACGATTGATAACATTGCATACCCACTCAAACTCATGGGAAAGAGTAAAGCTGAAGTCGACCGTCGGCTTGCTGAATTGGTAGCCTCGTTTGATGTGAAGTTCGACCTGAACAGGTATCCCTACGAGCTCTCAGGCGGGCAGCAACAAACCGCTTCAATAATGCGTGCGCTTGCACCTGAGCCTGAAGTTCTATTTTTAGACGAACCCTTCTCAGCCTTAGACTTTGAGATGACGCTCTTTATTCGCGAAAAGCTTCAAGAGGTGTTCATGCAAACCAACACCACCATGATGCTTGTTTCTCACGACTTAGAAGAGGCCGTATATCTTGCAGATCAAGTCTTGCTATTGACCAAGCGCCCAACGACTATTTCAGATATCCTCGAATACTCGGATGCTAGGCCAAGAACTATTCAAACACTGAGCAGCCCTTCGTTTATCGAAACCAAGAAGCTAAGCCTTGAAATATTTCAGCGTGAAGTCAGAAAATAATAGGTGGCTTGAACTAGAAGCTCTTAAATAGAATTCATTGAAATGAAACAACAAAAAGATCAACAAGTAACTCGAATCACGCTCGCCGACCAAGTCTATCAACAGCTAAAAGACGATATTGGCAACTTCGTATTGTTTCCAGGTGATCGTTTTACTGAGCACGAACTTTGCAATCGTCTTGAGGTCTCTCGCACCCCCCTTCGTCAGGCCTTGGCACGCCTGCAACAGGACGGCCATATCGAGGTGTTGTTTCGCAGCGGCTGGCGAATTTTGCCTTTAAACTTTCAAAAATTTGATCAGCTTTACGACCTGAGAATTTTGCTTGAAACTGCCTCGATCAAAACAATTATCGCCCGCCCTAAAGGGAGCGAAAGAAACAAAGCAGGTCTCCTGCTTCAGTCGTTAGCTGAAATCTGGTTGGTGCCAGTTGCTGCGCGCAGTGCAGATAGCAGGCAGGTCAGCATTTGGGACGAAGAGTTTCATTGCACGATCGTTCGCGCCGCAGATAATGAAGAGATTTCACGCGTGCATTGGGATATTACAGAGCGTATCCGAATGGTTCGTAAACTTGATTTCACGAAGCGTCCTAGAGTCGATGCGACTTACACCGAGCATAAAAAGATACTACAAGCGATTCTCGCAGGTGAAGCAACACTGGCCTGTGACTTGATGGCAGCACATATTCAGGCCAGCCAGCGCGAGGTTAGATCGATTACTCTGCTCCAGCTTGAAACAGCGAGACGCAGAGCCTACCCTGACGCTGCCTAGCCTAAGGTCAAACGCCGGCTACCTGCACTTACTGCTGGGCCTGAGCATCCTCTAGCATTTTGACCAAGGCATATACGCTTTGGTTGGCGGGGGTCGCGATACCGTACTCTTTGCCTTTACGCACAACCAAACCGTTTAAAAATTCAATTTCACTCGGTTTTTTACGAGCAAGATCTTGTGCTGTTGAGGACAGTTGCCCTGGCATCGTCTGAGGGATCATGTCGTTGGCCTTTTGGGCCTCTTGATGCGTAAGCGCAATGCCTTGATGCTGCGCCACACTCACAACCTCGTCGGCTAACTGATTGATCAGCACCCGCCCCGCTTCGGTCTGCACCATTTTGCCGTAGGTCAACTGACCGATCGCTGAAATGGCGTTGTAGCTGCAATTCACTAGAAACTTGCTCCATTGATCTTTTCGGATGTCTGGCGACACCACGCAGGGTACGCCCCCCTCGGTCAACAGCTTGGCCAGTGCCGTCAGTTGATCAGCAGCGCCAACCTCATTGTGGTTGCCTGGTGACTGCCCAATGGCTAGCTCGCCTCGTCCCAGATGCTTGAGACGACCAGGCCCCGCCATAATCGTCGCCACATACACGACAGCCGGAAACACTGGGTTGCTAACAACGGCGCAAATGCGCTCACCATTATCGACCCCGTTTTGCAAGCTCACAATTGCGGTGTGCTTTTGTAAATAAGGTTTAATCGCTTCGATCGTCTTGGTGGTATCGGGCGATTTCACACACAGCAAAATTAAATCCGCCTGAGCAACCACGGCAAGATCTACGCTTGCAGAAACGGCAACGTACTCTTGAAAACTTTGACAATCCATATGCAGGCCATGCTCAGAGATAGCAGCCACGTGCTCTGCGCGAGCCACCAACGTCACGTTGTGCCCCGCGCGCGCCAACATTCCACCAAAGTAGCAGCCAACGGCTCCCGCGCCTAGAACAACAATGTTTGGTTTTTTAGGATTAGTGTTCATAGGTAAAGTTCACTCGTTGTTTAGCGGAATTAAGCTGAATCAAGGGGCTAATTCTGCCTCTACTGCGATTTTTTTCCAGCGCGGGATGTCGATACTTAAGAACTTTGCAAACTCAGCGGGCGACTCACCGCCAATCTCGCCACCCTCTTTGGTAAGGTCTTGCATCACTTCGGGTAAAAGCAAGATTTGCTTAACGGTTTGTTGCAGCGTATCAATCACTGCAGCTGGGGTACCAGCGGGTGCCAGCAAGCCGTACCAATTCTCAACTGCATAGCCAGGCAAACCGGCGTCGCCGATAGCCGGCACACCAGGAAACGCTGTAGAGGGCTTCGCGGAGGTCACGCCGAACGCACGCATCTTGCCGCTTTCGACATAGGGCTTGACCACCGCAATCGTACTAAAGTACATGGCGATACGACCGCCCAGCATATCGGTGATTAACAACGACTGGCCTTTGTAAGGCACATGCACTGCCTTTAGTTGGGCCTCGTTCATGAACATGGCGCCCGCGAGATGACCAACCGTACCTGAACCGGGCGAACCATAGCTCAAGGCGTTCGGTTTTGCGGCAGTTAGCGCGATCAGTTCTTTTAAGTTTTTTGCGGGAAGATCTGCAGGCCCGACCAATACCAATGGCGCAGAGACCAAACGCGTAATGGGGGCAAAGTCTTTGAGGGGGTCGTACGTCAGCGTACTCATGATCGCGGGTGCAACGCCTACGTTGGCAGCCTGGCCAAAGAGAATTGTGTAGCCGTCTGGTGCCGCACGCGAGACGAAGGTAGCGGCAATGGTTGAGCCCGCACCCGGTTTGTTATCCACAATCACAGGTTGTTTGAATATTACTGACATTTTTTCGGCCACAATGCGTGCCATTAAATCCGAGCCACCCCCGGGCGGAAACCCAACCACAATTTTGAGAGGCTTGTTTGGAAACGGCTGTGCGTACGCAGGTGCCATCACTGAAGTCACCGCAAGCAAGACCGCAGTCAATAGAGCCAGACGCGTCAAGCGCATTAGCGTTTGGGCCGACGTCCCTAATGGGTATCCATTCATCGAACAGTTCATTTTTTTTCTATCTCTTCAAAAACTTCATACGCAACTTGAGCAGCGGACATTGATGACGCCCAACCCGAATAAAACGCTAAGTGAGTAATCAGTTCCCCGATTTCTTCTTGGGTCAAACCATTTTCTAAACCACGTGTAATGTGAACACGTAATTGATCTGGCCTGAACGAGGTTAGCAAGGCGGCGATGGTGATCATGCTGCGGTCGCGCTTAGAAAGCTCTTTGCGCTCCCAAATATCGCCGTATAAAACTTTTTCTGCGCATTCGACCATCTTGGGGACGGTCTTACGTAAGCGTTCGCGACGTTCTGAGGTGGGGACAGTGGCCATGTGCGTCTCCTGATATAGTTTTATGAATAATGCTGATTGTGATCAATAATACTAAAGCGGCACGGCTTTGTATCGACCACACCAAAAACTGGGCAACAAAAAATGAACATCGGTTTTATCGGACTTGGCATGATGGGTTCAAGGATGGCAACGAATCTCATCAAACACGGGCATACCCTAATCATCCACGACATGAGCAAGGCGAATGCGCAACCACTGATCGCGCAAGGTGCGCAATGGGCTGAGACGCCCACCGCCTTAGGCGCTCAGGTTGAACTTGTCTTCTTATCTTTGCCGGGCCCAGCTCAGGTGCAAGAGGTGTTGATCGGCCCCAATGGGTTAACAGCTGGCCTACGCGCAGGTAGTGCGGTGTTCGATTTTTCAACGAATGCACCTCGCGTGATTCGAGAACTGCATGCTGAACTTTCTAAGAAAGAGCTCGTTTTTTTAGATGCCCCGGTCAGCGGTGGCCCCACAGGCGCCGCTTCGGGCAAACTCGTGATTTGGACGAGCGGTGACGAATCAACCTTCAACAAATATGCGCCTGTGCTGTCGTGCATGTCTGACGATGTGCAATTTTTAGGTGCCGTTGGTGCCGCTTCGGTCGCCAAGCTGGTTCACAACTGCATGGGTTACATGTTTAATTCTGCGATTGCAGAGGTGTTTTCAATGGGCGTAAAGGCCGGCGTCGAAGCACCCACTCTTTTCAAAGCGTTGCGCAGCGGTGCGATGGGGCGTCGTCGAACCTTTGACGGCTTGCCCACGCACTTTTTAAGTGGTGCTTACGAGCCTGCTAAATTTTCATTAAAACTAGCCCATAAAGACGTTACGCTGGCCAATGAACTTGGGCGCGAAGTTGATCTGGACATGCAATTTGCAAAACTCACACTTGCCCAAATGACAGAAGCACTTGACCGCGGCTGGGGCGAGAAAGACTCGCGCATTGCGATGCTTTTGCCGCAAGAACAGGCGGGCGTCGATGTACGGTGCGACCCGGATACCTTAAAAGACATATTGAGCCGCTCAAGGTAAACCCTTGACTCAAGTTGCAAGGAGTCTTCGCGTCTTGCGTCTTGCGTAACACCAGTCAAACCATGAATCGAAAACGTCAGACCTTTTCTCGAAAACGCACGCAACTCGCCAACGCGCAACAGCGGGCTCTAGCCCTCAGTTGACAAATAGCATTACGCAGCCTAACTTAGTACAAAATCCATTATAAAACCGCCGATATAGAGACATCGACAAATCCGTCGACGGCGACCCCCGATTTTTCCGGAGGCTTCAATGCACTTTAAATCTTTAGCATCACTGCTCGCTATCTTCGCGTGTCTGATTTTCAATGTTCCTGCACAGGCACAAACGAACTTTCCTGAAAAGCCGGTCAAACTGATTGTGCCTTTTCCTCCGGGTCAAGCCACCGACATGATTGCCAGAATGGTCGCAGAGAAGCTCACGATTGCCTGGGGCCAACAGGTCATTGTTGAAAACAAGACCGGCGTGCCAGGCATGGTCGCAGGCAGCACTGCCGCACCTGATGGCTACACGATGACGATGGGCACCAGCGGGGTCTTGGCCGTGAATCCA
>JBIIWK010000078.1:0-11991 GCA_044338955.1 Burkholderiaceae bacterium | reverse complement strand
AACAGCTAACGCGACACGCACTAGACCGCGCGGTACAGACTCAACCGATGCTCAATGCGTTTATCGATATCTGGGCAGACAGCGCGATCGCTCGGGCAAAACAGCTCGACCTCGAGGCTGCCTCAGGAAAATGGCGAGGGCCGCTACATGGTATCCCGCTGGCACACAAAGACTGCTTTGAGCGACAGGGTCTGCCCATGACGGTTGGGTCAAAAGTGACGGGCACTGATCTGGGCCACGTGACCGCCACTGCGCTACAGAGACTCAGCGAGGCCGGCGCGGTAGATTTGGGCCCGCTGAATATGAACGAAATGGTGGCCGGCCCAACTGGGCAGAATCCGCACTTCGGTGATTGTCGTAATAGCTGGGATTTAGACCGTATTTCGGGCGGGTCGTCGAGTGGTTCGGGCGCGGCGGTGGGGGCTGGGGTCATCTACGGCGCGCTTGCGTCGGATACGGGCGGCTCAACGCGCTTGCCCGCATCGATGAATGGCTTGTTTGGCCTGAAGGGCACCTACGGCCGTGTGTCTCGAGCCGGTTGCTTTCCAAGGGCATTTTCACTGGATTGTGTGGGCCCCATCGCGCGCTCTTCCCAAGACTGCGCCATCTTGTTACAGGCTTTAGCCGGTTGGGATCCACGAGACGCGTCGAGCCTTGACGCACCTGTGCCCAACTATCTTTCGGCCCTCAAGACTGCGGGTCTTGCAAGCCGCTGGGCAGTCTTGGAAGGAATTGCCCCCTGTCATCCAGACATTACCCGAGTTTTTGAGTCGTTCATCGAAGTGATTCAAACAAGATACGGTCAGGTCGGTCGGGTGCAGTCGAACCAGATTGCCACGTGTTACGCCATGGCTGATGTCTTTTCAAAAGTTGAAGCCGCCACCTTGCATGGCCATTGGATGCGCGAGCGACGTGATCTCTATTCGCAAGCCGTGTTTTCTAGAACAGAGCCGGGTTTGCATGTGCCGGCGGTACGCTATCTAGAAGCGCTTCAGATGCGCGCCAAAATACTGCACGAGTTTTTGCACGGCACGATGCAAGATCTAGACGTGTTGATTTGCCCGACCATGCCGATACCCGTTCCAACGCACGCAGAAGCAGATGTAGAAACCCCTGGCAAGGTCTTTGGCGTGGTCACTGCTTTAACACCCCTGGTTCGCCCCTTTAATTATTTAGGGCTCCCCTCACTCACGATGCCCATTGGCGTCGATCGTGCAGGGATGCCGATTGGTGCTCAACTTGTGGGACGGCCATTTGCAGAGGCTCGGCTGTTGTCGGTCGCCCACCAGTTATCAAAAGATATCGTTTGGGACCGTTTAGCAAACATGAACAGAGCACAGGCACTTAAGGTAGAAAAGTCATGAGTATGCTGTGGGATCAATTTTTAACAGAAGCGGATAAAGCGGTACTTGCGCGCGGAAAATTCGGTCGCCGCATGGGGTTTGGGCAACAGCCGGTTGTCTTGGTGATTGATGCCCAGCGCTATATGGTTGGCGAGCCAGAAGACGAAAAAAATTGGCCGTCAAGCTGTGGTGAAGTCGGTCGCGAAGCGATGAGGCACATCGCGCTGGTTGTACGCACAGCCCAACAGGCAGAGGTGCCCTGTATCTTTACGCGGTTTGAAATCGATCCCTCAGGTATTGATATGGGCGTCTATCGGCGCAAGAGGGATTTGCTAGAGTCGGATAGATGGTGCTTAGCAGGGAGCTTGGGGGCAGAACTTTCACCACTACTGGTACCGGCAGCGCGTGACCTTGTCTTTGTTAAAAAGAAACCAAGCGGTTTTCATGGCACGCCCCTATTAGGCTACCTCATCGACCGCGGTATAGATACTGTGATCGTTGTGGGTGGGGCAACAAGTAACTGCATCCGTGCAACCGTCTTTGATTGTGCGTCATATAACTATCGTGCGATCGTGCCGCAAGAGGCGGTCTTTGATCGCATCCCAATTTCGCATGCAATTTCTCTTTTTGATATGGATCGTCAGTTTGCAGATGTTCTGCCAACGCCTGAGGTCATCGATTATTTGTCAGCCTGTCGGAGCGGACGTTACGAAACAGGTACAAGTGCCACATGATCTCTAATTTTTTTTGCAGCCTCAAGGTCGAATGCCTCTAGACCGATTGACCAGAGCTCAAGCATACGTTGTGCCATCTTTGCAAAATCGTCTTGCGGATAGGTGTTCACAAACTCGACGACTTTTTTCGTGGTCTCGATCAGCGCGACCGCAATTTGAGTTTCCCAGTCGTTGCGTCGTTTCGTACTGAGAAGGCACTGATTGGCCAGTGCTGTAATTGTCTTTGGCGTTAACCAACGCTTTGAGCCTTCAAAGTTAAGCGCGAGGCCATCGTCGGCATCATTAGAATTAGATAGCTGAGGTGCATAAACCGACATGCTGAGCATGTCATAGGTTGGCGCAAGTGTGGTGTTTTTAATCTCGTCATACATCAGACCAAAATTTTTTAAATGTGCATCGCCATTACGAATGGTCGATGCAAGCAGGTATTGACCAAAAAATTGATCGTATGACTGTTTGAAGTGACCGCCTTGGCAATAGGTGCCTATGGTTTTAATCACTCGCTCAACTGAACCTGTGAATTTTTCGCGTGCAGGCAGTCCGAGTAGTGCGCACATATCCTCAAACCCCAGACGCTTGCCCTCAGCCGTCAAATCAAAGCGTTTCACCAGCAGATGTTTGCGGTCTTCGGATAAGTGAACCTCTGGAACGGTTAATCCTGCCGCACGCGCGGCCATCATTCCAAAATATTCAACCAATACGATCTGTGGATGATCTTCGCCGTTAAGCTTAACGATCCAGTTATCTAACGCTAGCGTGGGGCGTCCCTCTTGGTGGCTGACTGGACTTTTAGCGAGAAACTTCATGAAGCCTCCAGAGACTCCAGATTCATGTAGTCGAGTACCAAGATAATGTTTCACAAGTTTGGTTGTGTCTTCTTTGATCAGACTTGATAGTGACTCATGTGCGGTCAAGCCAGAGAGCGCTTGACCGTGCGGGGTCACCTGGATCCGACCAATCATGTTTTCACCGATTACAGCGAGTAGTTCTAAGTTTCCAAAGCGCTCGAAACGTTTAGAAAAATTTCTGACAATTAACTCGCGTAAAGATCCTTCAGGTAACGAGATCTGAAAGACCGGGTGGAGTTCTTTGCTGACCCAACTCGCTGTCCGTTTGGGCATGAGTAATGACACGGGTAGTACGCTTGGCGCGTCAGGTAGATAGTTGAAGACAAAAGTGTAGGGCTCAGGCTGATCCAGAACACCGACTAGTTGCTTGGAGACATACACATCAAGCATTGGCTTCTCTTGGATTAATTGGTTTGAGTTGAGCGCGTGCCTGCGAAAAGCGCTTCGTTTTCGCGAGTGACGTCATCAAGCGTAGGTATGTGCTTGACCTGCGCTGTGAGTCGTAGGCCAAGTGCTGCAGTGACCCTGTGCAGGGTAGATAGTGTGCAGTCTCCCCCCGCTTCGATTAGCACGATCGTACGGCGTGAGACACCAGACATTTCGGCAAGCTGACCTTGAGTGAAGCGCTGTGACTTGCGGGCACGAACAATGTCCTGGATCAAGGGATCCCGGTGCTCAATTTTTGAGTTGGTTTCGAGGATTTTAGAGATGCTCATAAAGTAAATTATATATCACTTTTTGTATATAAATACAAATTTAGTGATTTATAAATTACATTATCAGAAAAATAGTGGGGAAATTAACTTCGCAACAAACTGATCCGCCTCAGCCTTGGCTTTTAGGATGGTAAATATCTCGCCACATAAAACACGCCAGTAAACGCCATGCCAACCACGACAGTCATCCAGCTGATCATTTTCCAGGTGCACGAAGTGATTTCGTGATGGATGGTTGTGGTGAGTTCAAGCTCTAGCCTTTTGAGGTCTTCTTTGGTTGCAAGTGTTGGGAGAATAGTGTCAAAGCGAGTTTCTAGCGTCGTCATTCTGGTTTCCATTGGGTTATCCTCAAATCCACGGCGATTGAGAATTTTAGGATTTTAGGTCGATCGCAAGAATGGTATCGGATAGTTTTGTCTATTAGCAATCCTTCAATTGCATTTGCTTACATTTATAGAAGACCATAGAAAACATGAAAAATTTAATTGCCCGTAATGTTGCCACCATGCTGCTCGTGACTGCCTGCGCAGGTCTACTTTGCGCCTCAGCCGCGGCACAGACCACTCAATGGCCAGCGCGGCCCATAAAGATGGTGATTCCGTTTGGTGCGGGCGGTGGCACCGACGTGATTGGTCGGTTTTTAGCGCAAAAATTTACAGAAGGTCTGGGTCAAACCGTTGTGGTTGAAAATCGCCCTGGGGCAGGCGGCAGCCTTGGTAGCGCTGAGGTTGCGCGCGCACCGGCCGACGGTTACACCATATTGTTAGGTTCAAGCTCAACGCATGGCATCAACCCCGGCATGTATGCCAAGCTTCCTTATGATCCGATCAAAGATTTTGAGCCGATCGGTTTGATCGCGACCAATTTGTTTGTGATGTCTGTACCCAAAGACTCGCCGGTAAAAACCGTAGCCGACTTAGTGAGTCTCTCGAAGGCCTCGCCCGGCCAGTACGATTACGCCTCCTCCGGCAACGGCACCACTAGCCATCTTGCAGCCGCCTTATTTATTTCGATGTCGGGTGCGAAGCTCACGCATATCCCGTACAAAAGTAATGTGCCCGGCCTGACAGATTTGATGGCAGGCCGTGTTGCGATGATGTTTGACAATATTACGGCGATGCAAACGCAGATTAACGCCGGAACAATTCGCCCACTTGCGACCACTGGCTTAAAACGCAATGCGGTATTCAAGGACGTACCGACTTTGGATGAGGCGGGTGTCAAGGGTTATGACCTGAGAGGGTGGTTTTGTTTGCTCGCACCAGCAGGTACCCCTATAGAGATTGTGACGAAGATGAATCGAGAGCTCGTCAGAGTGATCGCTATGCCCGAAGTGACAGACAAGCTGATTGCCTTGGGGGCAGATCCTGAAACGGGTACACCCCAAGAGCTCAAAGCGCTGATTGCCTCTGAAATCATTAAATACAAAAATATTATCGATCTCGCGGGCGCAAAGGTAGAGTGAAGCGCGCCTGTTGGCATTCTGATCTCAAACGAGGCGTCATTGATGCCTGAGCCAAAACCCCGCAAATTTTTTGATCGCAAACTAAGCGTTACCTATGTCTGCACCAATACGCCGTAAGCCACTGATCGTGCTTTACAAAATGCTTAGAAGCCGGCCGCTTCTGGTAATCAGCGCCTTAGTTGGTTTGCTTGCTTCGCTGGTGCTGCCCCTCGCGGTACAGACAGGGGTTTGGGTGCGTTTGATCGTGGGCTGGAATCTCGCCTCGGTGCTGTACTTGATTTTGATACTCACGCTGATGACGCGGTCAAATCCAGAGGATATTCGCGCGAGAGCATTGCATCAAAACGATGGCAAACGTGTCATTTTACTTTTGGCTGTGATGTCGGCCTTTGTGTGTCTGGGCTCAATCGTCGAGTTACTGGCGATCGCAAAAGATTTGCAAGGCTTTCATCGGATTTGGCATATTGCTCTCGCAGGGTTGACGGTACTCACCTCGTGGATGTTTACGCAATTCATGTTCGCAACACATTATGCGCACGAATATTATTCGGCCCTCACGCGTGGTCTTGAACCTGGTTTGCAGTTTCCGGGTTCTACGACGCCCGACTATCTCGATTTTGTGTATTTTGCCTGCGTGATCGGTACGTCGGGCCAAACGGCCGATGTCAGTATTTCGAGCAAACCTATGCGTAGGGTCGGCTTAATTCAATGCGTGCTCGCATTCTTTTTCAATACAACTTTAATTGCGTTGACGATCAACATTGCCGCCAGTTTGATCTAGTGGCGGTAACAAATTGTTACGCTTTTGTTTTCGTTGCTGCGGTTAGAAATCTTGTAGGTACGGTTAGAAATTGAGATAATTTCGGTATCGCACTTAAGGAGTTGTTTGAATGGAAGCGAGAGTTGTTGCATTAGAAGAGTTTGCTATTGACGCGCGTGATCGCCTCGCACGCATTGAGACCCGGTTGGATACCTTTGCGACCAAGGCAGACTTGCATCGCGAGCTGCACGGTATGACTTGGCGGCTCTTTGGTGGGGCCTCAGCCTTAGTCGGTATCGTCTACTGGATCGCCCGCAACATTCACTAATACCGGCCACTGCGCTGTCAACGCATGCCAGCGCAGCCCTAACCGCTATAACCGGTTTGCTTCAGATCAGCCTATTTTGCAATCGCGCAGTGACCACCGCTCGAGGCCTTGCCCGAGCCGGCCGCGATCAGCGGCGGTTCGTTACGCAGGTCAACCGGTGGTGCTTGCTTCGTATCCCAAACCAAGAACGCCAGCAAACCGCACCAAAAGATCGCCTGAAGTTTGTGATTAGAGATGCTCATGGTTACTCGCGTCCTGTGGTTTGTGAGTCGACAGACTGATGATTAGAGTGGCTCATGATGTCTTCAAACTTACATTTTGTAATGGCGTCGCACGCGTACGCCGATCAGCGTTCCGGCAAACGCCAGTGGCACCCAGATCCAGCCGTGAATACTGCCTGTTGAAATCCCACTTAACATCGCCCCGATGTTGCAACCAAAGGCCAGGCGTGAGCTGTAACCCATCAAGAAGCCCGCAATTAAGCCAACGATCCACTGCGTTGTCGTCAACGGTTGGCTGTCGCTTTTGGCACGTGCCGAGATCCATAATGCGCCACCCAAAATACCAATATTTGTGATCGACGTAATGTCCATCAGCACCATCTCGTTCAAGCGTTGCGCATTACCGGCTTGGCTCCAGAAGGCATTGGTGGTTGGATCAAATAGCCCCGCGGCGTTGGCAACTTTTGCGGCCCAAAGTCCAAAACCGTAGACGACCCCCCAGGGTTGACCAGCGATGAGCAGATTGAGCGCCGCCAATACTGCGAGTGCAACCGCGCCAAGCAACCATTTGCGATCCCACCAGGTGCGCCCTGGGCCCACCCACAGCCTCGCTGCCAGGCCAAAGAACGCAAGCCCTACGAGCGTGAGTAACAACGCCTGCGCACTGCCAAATTCGGTGGCCAAGCCAATTGGCTCAAGTTGCCCAAGCTTGAGCCAGTCGTTCACTTGCACCGAACCCAGAAAACTGCCTAGTGCAAACAGCGGCAAAATCCCCATGTTCAGCGGTACGCCAAGCCCCGCCTTGTAAAGCGTGCCCGAGCCACACCCATCGGCAATCTGCATGGTTAAACCAAAGACAAAGGCACCAATTAATAAGCTGATACTTGGTGGGCCCAGCGCTGCTGTCAGTTCAGAATATTGACCTAAAAGCGTCAACGAAAATGCGGATGCTAGGGCGAGCAAAATCAATTGACCTGCTACGCCACGGGGGTCGCGTTGTTCAATTAACAGGCGCCAACCGGTCGTGAAACCAAAGCGCGCACCTGAAAGCGCGGCGCCCATGCCGATGCCGACTGCAAACAACGCGGCTTGGCGAATCGACACGGACCAACCGAGGTAGATAAAGAACAGCAACAGCAGCAGGCTTAGTGGCAGACGTTTCATGATTAACTTCGTAAAACTGCACCGTTTAGGATTAGGCGGTGATTCAAACATTGACATCCTCTCCGTGCTGAACGGCGAGGTTTTACGCGTAAATCAGATAAACGGTCATCACGCGAGCATTAAAGATGCATGAAGATATCACTCTATTTGATGCGAATTGGAGGGCTCTTTATGGCTGATCCGTTATTTTGCGGCCCACAACTGAGCGTCAATGTACAACTGTGTGAGGCGGTTGGGTACGTTATCCATGGGTAACGCGCCGTCGGCCTGCGTCCAGTCAACCATCGAACCGGCGTAGAGCTTAACGTTTGGCTGACCCACTAGCTCTGACAAGACAAACCAGTTTGTAGCAGCCCAGTGGCCAGTGTTGCAAAAAGAAATGACTTCTTGATTGCCTTTTACAGAGGTGGCAAGGGCTAGTTTTTTTGCTTCGCTTGCAGGCACAACCTGGCTGCTATTTGGCGCAAACCACGTTGAATGTTCGACGCTGACCGCGCCTTTTAAGGTGCCCGGCACCTTGGCAGCTGTGTGCCGTGTTGAACCATCAAAAAAAGCGGTGGGGCGTGCGTCAATGAGTTGTGCTTTACCCGATTGAACGCTGCTGACAACCTCGGCACGCGTGGCGATCATGCTTTGGTTGATGGAGGGGCTGTAGGTGCTTGCTGTGACTGAAACCGCCTGCGTGTCCAAACTAAACCCCGCAGCCTGCCAAGCCTTTAAACCGCCGTTCAATACAGATAAGTTTTGCAGGCCTAAAACTTTGAGTGTCCAATACACGCGCGCAGCCGCACCGAAATCAGTTGCGTCTTTGCCCGTAGAGGCCACAATCACATGTGCACTGGGCGTGAGGCCCAGACGTTGTACGAGTTTGGTTAGGTTTTCAAGCGAGGGTAATTCGCCGGGGTTGCCCTCGGGGCCGCGCCACGTGCCGTAAGGCGCGTTCAACGCACCCACAATGTGACCGGTTGCGTAAGATTTAGGGTCGCGGATGTCGATGACGATCGTGCCAGGTGTGGCGAGCGCAGCCTGCGTAGCTTGTGCATTCAACAGGGGGTCGGCAGCGCTTGCACTTGAGCTAAGAAACAGACCGAACAAACAAAAAGCGATTTTTTTTATCATGGCGCAAACGACCTTTAAACGTGTGTATTGATCAGCATTGTGCGCTTAGCCTACTGCTAGCGGAAGTACATATTTTATATCTTCTTATAGCCAAAAGAAATATAGACCCCCTTATGAAATATAGACCCCCTTATATTAGGTATGTCTTTTGCCTCAGTTGCGGGGTAGTGTACGGTGATGTCAAGGCCGTTTGCTGTTACGGCACTTGATTCTTTAATTCTGCATAACAGTCGTCCTCTCTAGCGAAATAGAGCAGGTCTCATCAGTCCGACTCCGTTGACCCAAGTCTTGAAGGCGAGCCAAGCTTTGCGAGTTCTCTTGACGCATTCTTAACATCGTTAAACACGTATTTGCGTACTTCGCAGCTACTGCGCTTTCGTAGGCAAGTGGTTGTGTTCCGTTGTTTTATCGTTCTTTTAAATGGTTTGAAAATCATCATGTCAAAAAAATATTTGTCAACGCCGTTGACTAAAACTCTGCTGGCGGTTTGCTTGACCTTCGCCTTTGGGGCTCAAAGCGCGACGGCTTGCACACGCGCGATGTATGTGGGCCCAGATAATGTTGTCGTCACGGGTCGCAACATGGATTGGAGCGAGAACATGGATGCCAACCTTTGGACGATACCCAGAGGGACAGCACACGATGGCGCGGCCGGTAAAAACTCAATTAAATGGGTGTCTAAGTACGGCAGTGTGGTGGCAACGGCCTATGACATTGCTGCTGCCGATGGCATGAATGAAAAAGGGTTGGTAGCCAATACTTTGTATTTGGCGACTGCAAAGTGGGGGAGTGTGGGCACAAAGCCGACTTTGTCAGTCTCGCTGTGGGCTCAATACGCTTTAGATAATTTCGCAACAGTGGCCGAAGCCGTCACTGCACTCAGAGCCGAGCCTTTTCGAATCGGTGCGCCTAATTTACCCAACGGTAGCCCGTCGTCGGTGCACTTGTCTTTATCTGATTCAACCGGTGATTCGGCAATTTTCGAATATATCGAGGGGGCCTTAGTCATTCATCATGGTAAACAATACAAGGTGATGACCAACGAGCCAAACTATGACGCCCAGTTAGCAATTAATAGCTATTGGACCGACGTGGGTGGCATGACCTTTTTACCCGGTACCTTCAGCCCCTCAGATCGTTTTGCCAGAGCCTCGTTTATGGTGGGTGCCCTACCAATGTCTTTAGACAAAAAATACGCGCCGGCGTTGCCCGACCAGTCGCTAGAAACGCAAGCTAGCTTGGGTGTGTTGGGCGTGATGCGGGCTGTGAGCGTACCGTTGGGTGAGGGGATTGCAGGCAAACCAAACGTTTCAACAACGCTTTGGCGCAGCGTATCGGATCAAAAAAATAAAGTGTATTACTTTGATTCAGCGACTTCACCCAGCGCTTTTTGGGTCGACTTGAAACAGGTCGATTTCACTGCAGGGGCACCGGTTAAGAAACTGACCATGGCAGGCGGCAAGACTTACTCGGGTAATGCTACGGCATTGTTTGCCAAGGCCAAGCTATTTGCACCACTGCCGGTCGTGATTAAAGAGTAAGCACTGGTCGCACTTCTGCACGTCTATGCCTGTTAGCGGGTGTGGTGCTTGAGATGACTTCAAGGCCACACATCGCACTAACGACTCGCAGCGTTCAGCCTCAACGCCGCTGTCGCACTTTGCATTATGAATAAGACTTTCTTAGCGAGTATTTTTTGATCCCAATCCACAGCATTATTGCGTCGCAGCATCTATTTCACGCAAGAGTGCAGGCATAGTTGCAAGCTTTGGCTGTGAATGAAAATTTCCCTTACCAAGGTTGTATCGTCTGGAAATGGATATAGAAATCCCATTGCGCTCTGTCACCTCAAGCGGTAGTCACTGAACACATGACTTCTTCGCTATCTCTGCTTGTTGCTACTGCGGTTGCACTGCTGTTGATCTTCATGATTGCCTGGGTTTTTAGGCTACGTAAGGGTACACGTTCACTTGACGCAGTTGCGGTCGATACCCAGCGTAAGTACGTTGAGCTTTTGCACAAAAATGATTTGCTCATCGCCGAGATCGATAGACGCGAGGCGCTAACGCGCGCGTCGCGCATCAGCGAAGAGCGGTATCGCACCTACATCGAGCATGCGCCAATGGGGATTTTTGTGGCACGTGACGACGGTGGGTTTGCGCTTGTCAACCCTGCGATCAGCCTGATGACTGGATTCACAAAAGACGAACTGTTTTCGATGAGACTGACAGAATTATTTTCTACAGACACAGCGCAAGAGTCTGCTGATTTTTTTGAAAGTGTTCATCAGCACAGTTCAAGCGAAAAAGAGGTGACGCTAAGAAAAAAGGATGGCTCTGATTTTCTTTCGTATATCCGTGCAATCACCTTGCCTGACGACTATGTCATGGGGTTTTGCATGGATATCACCGAGCGCAAAAGGGATGAACAGCAAATCTATAATCTCGCGTTTTTCGATGCCCTGACCGCGCTGCCCAATCGCCGCCGTTTACTCGACAGGCTGAGATTAGCCACTTCTAGTAGCGTGCAAGACCATAATCTAGGTGCCTTACTGATGATGGACTTAGATCACTTTAAAAACTTAAATGACACCCTCGGACACGATGTCGGTGATCGCTTATTAAAGGTAGTGGGTCGTCGGCTACTGGACTGTGTTCGTCCAGACGATACGGTGTCTAGAGTAGGTGGCGACGAATTTGTGATCATCCTTGAAAGGCTCGGTAAGGATGCTGTCATTGCAACGCAACGTGCGCACGAATTGGTTAAAAAGATTCAAGCTTCGGTATCACAGCTGTACCCCTTGATCCCGGGTCGAGCCGATTATTACATCACCTCAAGTATAGGCTTGACACTCTTTGGTGACGAAGATAGCTCAATTGATGTGTTGCTAAAAAAATCCGATATTGCTTTATACGAGGCCAAGCGGGGCGGGCGCAGCACCTATCGGATTTTTACCCCAGAGATGCAAGCCTCGATCGATAACAGCACTTCATTGGTAGATGCTTTAAGGCGTGCGCTTCAAAATAACGAATTTACGCTGTATTACCAGCCTCAGGTCAACGAAACGGGGCATGTGATGGGGGCCGAGGCGCTGCTACGTTGGACGCCTCCGAATGCCGAGATAATTTCTCCGCTGACTTTTATTGCAGCGGCAGAAGAGAGTGGCTTGATTGTTCCGATTGGTGACTGGGTGGTCGAGCAGTGTTTCGGGCAATTACAACGCTGGCAGCAGCGTCCTGAAACAAGCGGCTTAAAACTTTCAATCAACATTAGTGCTGATCAGTTTCATCAAG
>JBIIWK010000323.1:0-3478 GCA_044338955.1 Burkholderiaceae bacterium | reverse complement strand
TTTGATCTTTGGTCGCCACGCCTCTGGCGAATCTTTTGTTGAAGGTCACTTTAGGCAGTCTGTAAAAATCAAGATTGATGAGCAACTGATTTGGCATGATCGTTTAGCCTTGATGGGCGATGATGCTTTGTTTGCTTCACCCATCGGCCTGCGTGGGCATTACACCTGCGCAACATTGTGGGCGATTTTGCCTGCGTCTCAAACATATAGCGAAGCAATCGTGCAAACCTTGCGTGAGCAGTCTGCACAGTTTGCCTGGACAGTTCTTCACCCTCGCTTATTGGTGGGTCGGCTTTTGGCCGAACCGCGTGAACTTAAGTTTTTATTACAAGATGCTTGGGCGCAGCTGCGCCCAGTTGTACTTGGTTTGCCAGCTGTTGCACCACGCTTGTGGGCGACTTGATGATTAAGACGATAAAAGTTGTTAAGGGGTAACTATGGATCTGACACCACGCGAAAAAGACAAACTATTAATTTTTACGGCAAGCTTGCTGGCTGAGCGCAGGCGTGCTCGTGGCTTAAAGCTTAACGTGCCTGAGGCAATTGCCATGATTTCAGCGGCCATCATGGAAGGCGCGCGCGATGGCAGAACGGTTGCTGAACTGATGAGCGAAGGCCGCAATATTTTGACTCGACAAGACGTGATGGAAGGTGTTTCTGAAATGATCCCTGATATTCAAGTCGAGGCGACGTTTCCGGATGGCACCAAGCTTGTCACGGTTCATCAACCTATTCAGTAGTCAGCCGCCGAGATTTTTTGGAGAAAAAGATGAGTTCCACACCAATGATTCCGGGCGAGATGATCGTTGCCCCAGGTGAAATTGAAATTAATGCTGGCCGTACGTTGACGAAAGTGCTGGTCGCCAACACCGGTGATCGGCCTGTGCAGATCGGTTCGCACTATCACTTTGCTGAGACCAATGCCGCGCTGCGTTTTGATCGCGCGCAGGCCACGGGGTTTCGGTTAAATATTCCGGCGGGCACGGCCGTACGTTTCGAGCCAGGTCAAGAACGCGAGGTTGAGCTCGTCGCCTTGGCGGGTGATCGGCTTGTATATGGCTTTAGAGGTTTGGTGATGGGGGCCTTAGACAAATGAAGATTTCAAGACAAGCGTACGCTGAGATGTATGGTCCCACCACGGGTGATCGAATTCGTCTGGCCGACACGGCTCTGTTTGCGATGGTTGAAAAAGATTTCACCATCTATGGCGAAGAGGTGAAGTTTGGTGGCGGCAAGGTGATTCGTGATGGTATGGGTCAGTCGCAACGCATGAGTAAAGATTGCGTGGATACCGTACTGACCAATGCGTTGATCATCGATTACTGGGGCATCGTCAAGGCGGATATCGGCATTAAAAATGGTCGAATTTCGGGCATTGGTAAAGCGGGTAACCCGGATGTTCAGCCAGGCATTACGATTGTGGTGGGCCCTGCCACCGAAGTGATCGCCGCCGAAGGCATGATCGTGACGGCCGGCGGTATTGACAGCCATATTCATTTGATCTGCCCGCAACAAATCGAAGAGGCCTTGAGCTCGGGCGTGACCACCATGATTGGTGGCGGTACCGGCCCGGCAACGGGCACCTTTGCTACCACAGTCACGCCAGGGCCCTGGCATTTGGCGCGCATGCTGCAAGCGATGGAATCCTATCCTATCAATATCGGCTTGCTAGGCAAGGGTAACGTATCGGTGCCAGGCCCCTTGCACGAACAAATCGAAGCGGGCGCGGTCGGCTTGAAGTTGCACGAAGACTGGGGCAGCACACCAGCTGCCATCGATAATTGCTTGAGCGTGGCTGACGAAACCGATACGCAAGTGGCCATTCACACCGACACCTTGAATGAATCAGGTTTTGTCGAGGCGACGATTGATGCGATCAAAGGGCGTGTGATTCACACGTATCACACCGAGGGAGCAGGGGGCGGTCATGCGCCTGACATCATTCGCATTTGTGGTGAATCCAATGTGTTGCCCTCGTCCACCAACCCGACAAGGCCGTTCACGATCAATACGCTAGACGAGCATCTTGATATGCTGATGGTGTGCCATCATCTTGATGCGTCTATTGCCGAAGACATTGCGTTTGCCGAAAGCCGTATCCGTCGTGAGACCATTGCTGCTGAAGATATTTTGCATGACATCGGTGCGTTTTCGATGATCTCGTCGGATAGCCAGGCAATGGGACGTGTGGGCGAAGTGATCATGCGAACGTGGCAGACCGCGCACAAAATGCGCGAACAACGTGGCTCAATGAGCGAGGCGGGCTTTTCAGATCCCTCAACCAGCGACAATGCCCGTATTAAGCGCTATATCGCCAAGTACACGATCAACCCTGCGATTACGCATGGTATGGACAAAGAGGTTGGTTCAATCGAGGTGGGCAAGTTCGCCGATTTGGTGCTTTGGCGCCCGGCCTTTTTTGGTGTCAAACCTTCGACCGTAATTAAAGGTGGTCAGATTGCGATGGCCGCGATGGGTGATCCAAATGCATCGATCCCGACTCCGCAACCGGTGCACTTCAGGCCGCAGTTTGGCGCTGCGCAAAGTGCGATTGCAACGAGCTGCATCACCTTTATGTCTGGCATTGCCATCCACAAAGGCTTACCAGCTGAATTGGGCTTAAAGCGTCATGTGGCCGCAGTGCAAGGCATGCGCAGTTTGACCAAGGCCGATATGAAGCTTAATGCTGCAACGCCCAAAATCACTGTGAGCCCTGAAAATTACAAGGTCTATGCGGATGGCGTTTTACTGGATTGCCCGCCAGCTACGATTTTACCGATGGCGCAGCGTTACTTTTTGTTTTAGGAAGAAGCATGGCAATCATGTTAAATGCGCGCCGCGCGCACGATGATCCGCAGTTACGCCACGACAGCGCGGCCTGGCCAGAACCCTGGCCCGTGCTTGAACTGACGCTAGAAGATCGCCAGCGCTGGCGCTTGGCCGCGATGTTGCCCAATGGCCGCGCCGTAGCCGTGATTCTGCCGCGTACCGAACATATGCAGCATGGTGATGTCTTGTGCGGCGACCAAGGTGAGCGTGTGGTGGTGCAGGCTGCGTTCGAAGAGCTCTTTTGTATTCAGGCGAATAATCCGTTTGAGTTGATGCGTATTGTTTACCATCTGGCCAATCGCCACGTGCGAGCCATGCTCTCAACCGAAGCAGTGTGGATTCAGCCTGATCCTGTACTTGCGGATATGGTGCGGCGCTTGGGCGGCACGGTAACGGTTGTGCAGCAGGCTTTTATCCCTGAAGGTGGTGCTTATGCCGCGGGGCAGGGTAGTGGGCATCATCACCATCATCATGCGACCGAGTGTGGGGTTGAAGAACAAGACCAAGCCATGGGTAATCTTGGCGAAGAACTCTCAATCGCCGCGCATGCGCGCGCAAAGTCGTAAGGCGATGATGCCGCTGCCATCTACCAACCAGTCGGTGACAGAGCGGTCTGCGCTGACAGCCAGTCAGATTACGCCGCAATTGG
>JBIIWK010000077.1:0-12027 GCA_044338955.1 Burkholderiaceae bacterium | reverse complement strand
TCGAGCTATGTCATCACAACATTTACAAGAACGCACACGCCTCACTGTCAACCAAGCACGCGAACTCGCCGAGGCGGTGGTTCGAAAAATGGATTATTCAACCGAAGATGCTGTCGTCATCGCCGAGCACATCATTGATGCAGCGCTGTGTGGCTATGAGTACTCGGGGCTGCCTAAGCTACTGGATGCGATTGAAAGCAAGCGCAATCTGCTCCCCCGAACACCCATGAAAGTCATTAAAGAAACGCCTGTTTCTATTGTGTATGAAGGGGGCAACAATATCGGTATGCTGGCGATTCAGCGACTAGGCGAAGCGGTTCTGGCTAAAGCGCTGGTAAGTGGTTTTGCAATCGGCGGGGTACAAAACAGTTGGATGAGTGGGCGTGGCGCGCACTACGTTGAAAAGCTCGTCAATCAGGATTTGGTCGTCATTCATACTGTCAGTTCACAAAGCTATGTCGCCCCGCTAGGCGGTATTGAGTCGATCTTAGGTACCAACCCAATCACCATTGGCTTGCCCACGGCAAACGGTCCGTTGATTTTTGATATGGGCACTTCGGCCATTATGTACACCGACCTCACCTTGCGCGAGCGTCGTGGTGAAAAATTGCCCGAAGGCGTCGCCATTGATGCGCAGGGCAATCCCACCCAAGATCCCACTGCTGCACGCGAAGGTGCGCTGCTGCCCTTTGCAGGGCACAAAGGATTTGGTCTGGGGCTGATGATGCACGCGATGGGTTTGCTCACTGGTGCAGGCACCACAGCAGACAAAAACAACGGCCACGTGATCATCGCCTTCAAGCCTGATCTGATGTACTCAACCGAACAGTACAAAGAAGATGTCAGCGCCCTGCTTACCCGCATTAAAACCTCAAAGCGGGCACCAGGTGTTGACGAGATTCGTATCCCGTCAGAGCGCTCTTTTAAAGAGCGCGCACGCAATTTAAAAGAAGGGCTTGAATTTGATACCGCCGTGTTTAACCGCTTGCGCGCGTTTGCTGGCGTTTAATTTTTTTACTTATTCGAGCTTAGTAGACGCCCAAGCGGTGAGCAAAGGCTTGCCGCTTGTAGTGGTCCAGACGGCAAGATAGCGGTTGTGCAGACTTTTCTCAGCGCCGGCTGAGCTGATTTTCATTTTGACTTTGCCCTCAACAATGATGGCAGTGCCGATCACACGTGCAGTGACCTCTTCACGATCGAGTTGCAAATATTGCACACGCTGCGTTGCCACGCTGTCCACATACGTATCTTTAGTATCGCGGCGGCCGCTGGCGTGAGTGTAAGTCAGCCCCTCGTCTAACAGCGCAGCCAAGCCGGGGCCGTCTTTTGCCAGCAAGACCTTGCAGCGCAGTTCGTCTAGTGCGAGTGCTTGCTGCTCAAGTGCTTTAATTTCGTTTGTTGTCATTTGCCTGTCTCCGGTTGATTTATCAGATTTGCGCAACTGTGGCGCAACCCGTCTTAACTATTTTCTCTCTGAACAGAGAGTATCTTCGCACTTCTTGTTAAAGTATACCTATGCGAACTTTTTTTATTCTGTTGGTATTAGTCAATGTCGGGGTCTTTGCGCTTGGGCAGGGCTGGTTTGGCCAGGCGCGTAGCGAGGCAGGCAGATCAGCGGCTAGCAAACTGCAAACTCAGCTTAATGTTGAGTCGGCAACGTTTGGGCCCGGGCAGCTTCAAGCTCAGTAATCTGTTGCAAGATTCGGGCGGTCGCACCGGTATGTTGGGCAACCCACTCGCGCGCCAAGCGGCTTTTTTCGTGTAAAGCTTGCTGATCTTGCAACCAGAACACAGCCATCGACACCGCTCGCTGCGCCGCATCAAGCGGCTCGGTTGACTGGATTTGCGCAGCCGCTCCGATTTCAACTGCATGCGCGACCGCTTCAGCAAAGTTATGCGTGTGTGGGCCCACAATCACTGGGGTGCCTAGCGCGCAGGCCTCAATCAGATTTTGCCCACCCACTGGTGCAAAACTACCGGCCACAATCGCGACGTCGCTGGCCGCATAAAAGAACGGCATCTCACCTAGCGTATCGCACAGCACAACCTTAACGCCTGCCAGCATTTGTTCTGGCTGTGTATTGTGACGCAGCGCCGACCACCGTACCGTTGCGATACCCGCCTGTTCAAGCATCACGGCAGCCTCATCAAACCGCTGAGGATGCCTGGGTATCAACAAGAACAACGCCGTCGACGCTTGCTGTGTGAGCGCCTGAACAAACAATGCATCTTCGCCCTCGCGGGTGCTGGCAATCGCAATCACCGGGCGACTTAAGCGCTGGCGCCACGCTCGACCGGCATCTACAGCTAACGCAGGCAAGACCACATCAAATTTAAGATTACCCACCACGTGAATGTTCAGCGCCCCAACCTCATACAGGCGCCTGGCATCATCTTCTGTTTGCGCCAAGGTCAGATCAATGCCTGCATAGGTATCACGCATCAGGCTTATAAAAACTTTATCAATCTGCTTCACCTGCTTTTGCGATTTTTCTGAAAAACGCGCGCTCGCTAAAACCATTGGCACGGCGGCCAATTGGGCCTGCTCAATCAAATTAGGCCAGACTTCTCGCTCAATCAAAATCCCCAGGCGCGGCCGATAGTGTTGAAAAAACTTTTGTGTCGCCCCCGAAAAATCATACGGGATCCATTGTTGGCTCAGTTGGCCTGCCGAGATCTCGGCCGCAAATAACCGGGCCCCCTCAGCGCGACCCGTTGCGGTCATGTGCGTCAGCAATACGCGTTCGCCACGCGCAAGCAGTTGCGCAATTAACGTTTGTGCCGCACGCGTTTCGCCCAAGCTCACCGCATGCACCCAGACTGGGGCCTCGCCATCCCAGGGCTGCGCATAAAAGCCAAACCGCTCGGCACTGAAGATTTGCCAAGTACTGGCCGCGCCGCGCGCGCGCACAAACATATACGCCCACAGCAAAGGGGCGGCTAATCTTAAGAGAATGGTGTAGATTATTAACGGCATCGCATAATACTAGCGCAGAGCTTGCTCAAAAATAGTGTAAATTTTTAACGGCTTCGCATAATACTAGCGCAGAGCTTGCTCAATTGCAGCAAGTACCGCTTGTCTTGAAGGCGGTTGGCCCCGATCGCCCAAGCTTGCCGTAAAGGCGGCGCCCACTAAAGGTGTCCGCACCGGCGTTGACGCCTTGTAAATCCCGATAGTTGGGCGTCCAAGCGCAGCCGACAAATGTGTCAAGCCACTGTCTAAGCCAACCATCAGGGTCGCACCCGCCAAGTGGTGAGCGGTGTCGGTCAGGGTGTCACGCGGCAAGACCTCTGCGTTTGAATAGCCTTGAATCAAAGCCTGCGCGCGCTCGGCCTCGGCGGGATTGCCTGCTAAGAGTTTTAACTGTAGACCGTGCCGTGTCAGTAAATCAAACACCGCATGCCAGTCTGGCACCGGCCACAATTTATCGTCGCGACTGGCCGAGGGCATAATCATTGCGTAAGGCGCGTCGCGCCGGTGCACCGCTTGCGCCTGCAACTCAAACCGCTGCAAGCCAAAGTCAGGTTCGCCCTGCACTGAATAACCAAAGGCACTTGCGGCCAACAAGCGCTGTCTGGTCACGGCGGGCTGCCAAAACTCAATCCGATGACGCACGTCATAAAACAAGGTGGCAAGGGGCTCGCGCGCCGACCGCCAGTCGAGTCCATGTTTCACCCCGCTTGCCATGCGCACCCACCACACTGACTTGAGCAAAGCTTGCATATCAAGCACAACATCGTACTGTCGCCCCCGCAAATCGGCTTCAAAAGCCTGGCGCTCGCGCCTGACCTGGCTAGACCACCACGCCCGGCGCCAGCGGCGATGCGCCACTTGAAGCACGTGACTCACTGCAGGATGCCAGGCCGGGATCGACGCAAAGGCATCTTCAGCCAACCAGTCAATCTGCGCATCTGGCACGTGTTTGGCGATATCAGAAATCGCGGGCAACATGTGCACCAAATCGCCTAGCGACGAGGTACGCACAATCAAAATTTTGGTCGTCATACCGGCGATTTTAGCGCTTGCAACACGTCATCGACCCCAGCACGCCAATCGGGCAGCGTGAGATTAAATGCTTGGCACAGCTTGCGGGTATCGAGCCGGGAGTTCAGCGGGCGGGGCGCCGCCACCGGATAATCTTTTGTCGCGATCGGCTGAATCGCTTGGTCTTGGATCTTGATGGGCCAACCGGCGATTCGTGCCCGGGCAATCACATAGCAAGCATAGGCATGCCAATTTGTATGGCCGCTGGCCACCAAATGATACAGACCCCACCTCGGGTCGACGCTAGGCTGTTCAACCAACGCCTGCAAGATCTGCGTCGTGACCGTTGCAATTAAGTTTGCAGACGTGGGCGCACCCACTTGATCCGATACAACATTTAACGTGTCGCGCTCTTGTGCGAGCTTAAGCATTGTTTTTAGAAAGTTTCCACCATGGGCACTGACCACCCACGAAGTGCGAAAAATCACATGCCGCGCGCACGCACTGGCCACTGCACGCTCACCGTCTAATTTACTTTGACCGTAGACTGATTGTGGATCAGTTGGATCGGTTTCGAGATAAGGCTCGGGCTTGTCGCCCCGATACACGTAATCGGTTGAAAAGTGCACCACACAAGCGCCTGCCTCTTGTGCGGCCTTGGCGATCAAGCCCGGGGCAATTGCGTTGATACGCTGGGCAAGTTCAGTTTCAACTTGCGCGCGATCCACTGCCGTATAGGCGGTTGCATTCACTAAAACAGTGGGCTGATGGCGCTGCGTCAACCCCTTTAGCGCTGTGGCGATGGTCTCGGGCGGCTGGCTGAAATCTATTTGATCACGCGTACACGCCGTCACCTGGCCCAAGCTTCTGAGCGAAGTCTGCAACGCGTGGCCCACCTGGCCATTGGCCCCAAACAGCAAAATTGAGTGCTTCAAATTTTCTCCGTCGGGCAGGGGCAACGCTTGCGCGTGCAAGCATTATCTCGTCAAATCACAATCGTGACCGAACCCACGATTAACAAAAACCACAACGACAAACGCTTAATCAAATTCGCCTGATTGAGCGCGCGGCGAAACAGGTAGCTTCCGATCACAGCCGATAAAAAATAGACCGGCATGAATGAGACTGAATACAGAATTTGCTGAGTATTAATGAGATCTTTATACAAAAAGGCCGCCATCGTACTGAGCTGAATAAAGGCAAAAAACATCATAAAAAACGATCGCAATACCACCGGGGTAATCGTTTTATCTGATAAAAAGTACAACACAAGTGGCGGGCCGCCCACGCCTGCCATAGCGGTGAGCGCACCACTGGTCAGGCCCACAAACCAATCTTGAATCTTGCCACGGGCGCCATTGTATTGCCAGCCAATTAGCATGATGGCCGCTAAACCCGCCACGATCACACCAATAAAGCGTCGCGTCACAATGGGATCTAACCACTCAATCAACCACACCCCAATCGGCACACCGATCAACGCGGGGATCGACACAGACCACACCATTTTCCAGTTAGTGGTGTGCCATGTTTGCGGCAAGGTCTGCAGCGAGATCACAAAATTTAACAGCAGTACCACCACCACCATATCGGCGGGTGCCATAAACAAACTAAATAATGGCGCCAAGACTAAGCCGCCGCCAAAGCCTGTAAACGAACGCACCGTGCCTGCGATTAAAACGGCCACACTGAGCCATACAAACACCGCGATCGACGGAAACAACTGATGCCACAAATCAACGGTCATCAATCAACCTTGATAGGGGTGCGCGCAACGACCGCAGCCCACTTCAATAATTCGGCATCGATATATGCAGCCAACTCTTGCGGCGTACTGGTATCGGGGATGGCGCCTTCACCCTCAAAGCGCTTAGCCAGCGCAGGCGCCTGCAACGCTTGAATCACCGCTGCATTGAGCTTAGCAATCACTGCGGGAGGCGTACCCTTTGGGGCAAGCAGTGCATCCCAGCTATTGATGTCGTAACCAGGCAAGTTGCCCGCATCTTCAACCGACGGGATGTCTGGCAACTGTGGTGAGCGCGCTTTAGTCGTCACAGCCAAGGCGCGCAGCTTACCGGCTTGCACTTGTGGCATTGCGGCCGGCATACTGGCGAAGGTGTATTGCGTGTCGCCACTCATCACCGAGGTATTCGCGATCGCACCGCCCCGATACGGAATATGCGCGACATCAATCTTGGCCGCATCAGCAAAAATTGCCCCGGCTAAATGCACCGGCGAACCATTGCCGCTTGACGCATAATTCAGTTGACCCGGATTTTTTTTAGCATAGGCCACCAACTCTGGTACCGACTTGATGGGTAACTTTGGATTGACCACTAACAGCATCGGGATAGCCGCCACCATCGAGATTGGCTCGAAACTTTTGACCGGATCGTAGCCTAACGCGGTTTTGTACAAGGCGGGGTTGATGCCATGGCTCGCTAAAGTTGCCATAAACAACACGTAGCCATCGGGCTTGGCCTGCGCCACGTAAGCCGCCGCAATGTTACCCGCAGCGCCAGCTTTATTTTCAATAATCACCGACTGGCCAAGAATTTTTGACAATTGCTCGGCCACCGAGCGAGCTACGATATCAGTGGTGCCCCCCGCCGCATACCCAATCACGATACGAATTGGTTGCGTTGGATAGGTCTGTGCTTGCGCCTGAGAATTCGCTTGTAGCGCAATAAAAAAAACAGGCGCTAGCGCAAACTTTAGACGCGCTAACATGCGCGCCGACACCACTGTCATCATGACTTACTTCCCTTTAAAGACTGGCGAACGTTTTTCAGCGAAAGCACGTTTGCCCTCTTGATAGTCTTCGCTTGCAAAGCAAGTCAAGACCATTTTTTGGATGCCTTCTGCATCGATGTGTGGTGCCACACGTTGAAACTCGCGCACAGCTTTTTTAGCAGCACGTAAGGTGATGGGAGCATTGGCAGTCACCTTTGCCAAATACGCATCAACAGTTTTGTCTAATTGATCGGCTGGCACAACGTACTGCACCAGGCCTTTAATCAGGGCCTCTGCAGCGGTAAAGCGTGATGCTGACAACATGATGTCTAGCGCCTGCGGTGCGCCAACGGTTGAAACCAGATTGCGGATCGCCGTCAAGCGATAGCCCAGGCCTAAACGTCCTGCCGGAATCGCAAACGAGCTCACATCAGACGCAATCCGAATATCGCAACACAACGAAATATTCAAACCGCCGCCGATGCAATAACCATCAATACGCGCGATCACGGGCTTAAAGGTGTTGTACAGCGCGCCTTGGGCTTCTTCGCCCACGCGCTCGTATTCGGCCACCGCATCTGCACCGGTACGCAATTTTTCGAACTGAGAAATATTGGCGCCGCTCACAAAGGCTTTGCCGCCCGCACCCGTCAACACAATGGCACGGATCTCATCGTCAGCTTCAAAGAGCTTGATCGCTTTAGGCACAGCCACCCACATGTCGTACGACATCGCGTTGTGACGACCTGGGTCGTTAAACGTAATCCAACCCGCTGCGCCTCGTTTTTCAACGATCAAGCTGTCGGTGATTTCGCCTTGCAATAATCTTGTGATGCTCATTTCAAAGGTCTCCTAGTAATTTGCGATAACGTGCCATGGCGTTATCTAGATGGGTTCTCATGGCGTGACGGGCTGCGGCTGAATCCTGACGGGCGATTGCGTCGACAATGAGCACATGCTCGTTGCCGATTTCATCGATCCTCGGTGTGCCGGTATTTCTGAAACGAAAGGTTCGGACAGCGTTATGAATCACGTGGCTGAGGTGCCCCATGATTCGCACAAAGTACGGGTTGTTGGCCGCATGCGCGACCGCCAAATGAAAATCGACCGCTGTGTGTGCAGCCACCTGCCAATCGGCTGAAGCAAGCTCGACGCGCTTTAAGGTTTGTTGCAAGGTATCAAGTTGGGCCTTGGTACGATGGGTCGCTGCTAAGGCCGCGGCACCCGATTCGATTTCAACACGCAGTTGATGCACATGAATCAGTTGCGCCAAATCCATCAAGTCATCATGCGACACTTCAAACGGTCGCATCGCCAAGTCAGCGCACACAAAGGTGCCCACACCATGGCGGGTTTCAACCAGACCGGTCAATTTCAGTCGCGCAATTGCTTCACGCACGACATTGCGACTCACCCCAAACTGCGCACCTAACTCTTGCTCGGTCGGCAAGCGCTGCCCGGGCGCAAGGCTTTCATTCAAGATCCGTGTTCGCAATTGCTGCGCGATTTCATCGGGCAAATTTTCAGGGCGGCCTAAGTTATCAAAGGCCGTCATCGCTTTAGGCGGTCCGCTTGAAATTAACGGTTTAGTGGCTGCTGCGCCACGCCCAACAAACGCTTGTCTGCGCGCGGTGTACACCGTTGCAGTCACTGAGGGTTTACTCACCATGACTCTCCATTAAAGGATTCACACTTACACTGCGCCGTCTTGAAGCAAGGCGTCCACTTCAGCCGCACTCACACCAAACTCGGCATAGACTTCTTTGTTGTGTTCACCACGGTCGGGGGCCGCTGTAAACACCTCGCGTTTTGAGCGGCTCATAATCACAGGGTGATTGACCACGCTGATCTCGCCCAGGTTTGGATGCTGTATGGTTTTAGCCATCCCCAAGTGCACAACCTGCGGATCTTCCATCGTTTCTTTGACGTTCTTGATTGACCCGCACGGCACGCCTGCTTTGTTCAATAACTCGATCCAGTCCGCGGTCGGTTCTTGTTGGGTGCGCGCAGCAATCGCTGCATTGAGTGCAGGCCGGTTTTGGCCACGCGTTTTAAGCAATTTAAAACGAGGGTCTTCAGCCAGTTCGGGCAAGCCAAGCGCTGTTACAAGCTTGATGAACATCTCAGTACCCATCGCTGCCAAGTTGATATATCCGTCTGCCGTCGGGTATACACCCGTGGCCGCTGTGGTTGGATGATCGTTACCAGTCTGCCCGGGAATTTCTTTGTTCATCAGCCAACGCATGATCTGAAAATCCATCATCCACACCTGTGACTGCAGCAGCGATGACTGCACCCACTGGCCTTCGCCCGACTCTTCACGTTCAAGCAAGGCCACTAAAGTACCAATCGCACAAAATAGGCCTGAGCTTAGGTCTGCAACGGGGATTCCTGCGCGCATCGGTCCGCGTCCTGGCTCACCGGTGACTGACATGATCCCGCCCAAGCCCTGTGCGATTTGATCTAAACCGGGCCGGTCGACATAAGGGCCATCTTGCCCAAAACCCGACACGCTCGCCAAGATGATGCGCTGGTTGACCTTGCGCAGTGATTCATAATCAATGCCCAGCTTGAACTTGACGTTTGGGCGATAGTTTTCAATCACCACATCGGCCTGTTCAACCATTTTCAAGAACAGAGCCTTGCCTTTTGGGTGCTTCAAATTCAGCGTGACGCTGCGTTTGTTGCGATGGGTGTTTTGATAATCTGCAAACTGCGACGAACCACCGGGGCGATCATCTGGCTGATCACCGGGCTCTTCGATTTTGATCACGTTTGCGCCCCAATCTGCAAATTGTCTGACTGCGGCTGGCCCAGAACGAACGCGCGTCAAATCCAGCACTGTGAACCGGCTGAGGGGTAACTTAGGCATGCAAGGTCTCCGAACTAAGCTTGACTCAGAGACTGGTACGAGCAAATGTCCAGAAACCAAGTGTTTTTATTTTCGATGTTGGACATCTTACAAGAAAATGAAAACTCTTGGAGTTGGTGGTTTCAAGGCAAAAACAGGCTTAATTCTGGTCTTTTTGGTGTTTATTCTGCTTTTGCACCTGATTTCGCGTTCCTAAACACCTCGACAGCATTGCTGCCGACCGCTTGGTTTTTACACCTATTCGGCTTTTGCACCTGATTCAGCGATGACTTTTTTCCATTTGATGCGTTCAACTTCAATTTCGGCTGCCATCTCTTCTGGCGTACTTGTTTTAGGGATCATGCCGCCATTAATCATGCGCTCGTTCATCGCAGGCTCGTTTATGACCACGCGCAAGGCTGCATTCAACCGATCAATCACCGCGCGTGGAGTGCCCGCTGGCACTGAAAGATAATTCACCGCAACGGCCTCGTAACCTTTCAGTTGCTCGGCAATCGCCGGCACATTGGGCAGCAATGGTGAGCGCTCGGGGCTCGCGACGCCTAACGCGCGCAAATTACCCGACCTGATTTGCCCGATATATACCGACAAACTATCGATCGCCATCTGTACATTGCCACCGAGCAGATCTTGAATCACTTGACCCGAACCCTTGTAGGGCACATGCGTGATTTGCACGCCCGCCATCGATTTAAAAAGCTCACCCGACAAGTGCGTGCTGGCACCAATGCCCGAACTGCCAAAATTGGTTTTTCCTGGGTTGTCGCGTGCATAGGCGATCAGTTCTTGCACCGTGTTGACTGGCAACTTTGGCGCCACCACCAATACATTCGGAAACCAAGCCACGCGCGAGACGGGGATCAGATCTTTATCTGGGTTATAGGGCAGCTTCGCCATCAGATAAGGATTGATAATTTGCGGACCTGGCGTGGTGTACAGCACGGTGTAGCCATCGGGCGCGGCACTTGCCACAAGGGCTGCACCAACCGTCGCCCCCCCACCAGGCTTGTTTTCAACGATGATCGGTTGACCGAGTTCTTTGCTCATCGGGTCGCTAATTAAGCGCGCGGTCTGATCCGAAGCACCGCCCGGCGCAAACGGCACGATCAAGCGGATCGGTTTTGTTGGATAGGTTGCCGTCTGTGCTTGCACAACGGGGGTCATCACGGCCGCCAGTACGACCAAACTTAAAGCCTTCAGCATTTTTTGTCCCTAGATTTTTAGTGTTTGCGTCGCAATCCTCGTCTGAGGGTTCACGCGCGTCAATGTCATTGCATTTTCTGTATTCTAATGGGGTTTAGGTACAGAATAATCAAACTCAGGGACATCACCTATATGCAAGACTTTACTCAACTCCAATACGAGCTGATCGGCCATGTCGCCGTACTCACCATGAACAACGCCCCGGTTAACGCACTGTCACGCACACTGAGCGACGAAATTACTGCGGCGCTTGACTATATTTCTGAAATCCCTGAGGTGCGCGCGGTGGTGTTGACCGGCCTTGGGAAAATCTTCTGTGCCGGCGCTGACTTGAAAGGCCGTGCGTCTGTCATCAAAGGGCCAGGCGATTTGCCGGCACACTCGCGTCGCACGCGTGAATGCTTTCATGCGATTCGTGAATGCACCAAGCCCGTGATCGTTGCGCTGAACGGCCCGGCCCTAGGCGCAGGTTTGGCGATTGCCGCCTCAGCTGACATGCTGATCACCTCAGAAAAAGGCTGCCTGGCCCTGCCTGAGATTGACGTCGGCCTGCTGGGTGGTGGTAGCCATGCAGCACGCTTGTTTCCGCACAGCATGCTGCGATGCATGATGTTTACGGGGTATCGCGTGCAAGCCGACGAACTGTATCGCCTTGGTGTCGTTTTGCAAGTCACCACCCCAGAGGGCTTAATGCCTGCAGCGCTTGAACTGGCCAATACCATTGCTAGCAAGAGCCCACTGTCAGTGGGCCTGGCTAAACAGACACTCAACGCAATCGAAGACATGAGCTTGCGTGATGGTTACCGCTACGAGCAGGATATGACTGCAGCGATCGCAAAAACTGAAGATGCCAAAGAGGCGCAACGGGCGTTCTTAGAAAAGCGTGCGCCGGTGTTTGTTGGGCGATAACTGCCAGGTTCAAAAAACAGATACTTATCGAAACTCAACGTTCGAACATTGATCCTCATGAAAATTCAATGTTTAAACATCGATCCTTACTGAAAATCTAACGTTCGAACATTGATGCTTACAAAAATTCATTGTTCGAACACCAAACTTTCCGAAACTCATACTTCAATACCGCTTCTGGGCGCGAGATCATGACAAGTCAGATTGAAGTCTATGCAGGCACTGCCGGACACTCGGCCTGGTTTAGCAATGATCTTGGCCAAACGTGGGTACACCCAAATAGTCACTCGGGTATGTATCTCGAGGCGCGGGTGTGGTCCTACTG
>JBIIWK010000322.1:0-3496 GCA_044338955.1 Burkholderiaceae bacterium | reverse complement strand
ACAACCGCTTGCGCGTCGACGCCCATCTTGCATGTGCCGACGGGATGATACATCGACTGCGCTTGGGCGCGTATATAGTCAATCAACTGCTCATCAGAGACGTGTTGCGAACCCGGCATCAACTCGCCTCGATTGTGTTGAGCAAAAGGACTCTGTGAAAAAATCTTTCGAATTAAACGCAAGCCTACCAACAAGGGAGTCACGTCACGCGAGTCGGTCAAATAGTTTGCCTGCATGCGCGGTGCATCATAGGGGTTTGCAGAGCGCAAGGTGATCGAACCAACAGAAAAGGGCTGTAACACCCCACAAGACGCCGTCACCGCCGGAGCGTGATCGGCTTTAAACATCCCGGCCGACGAATACATGCTGAACGGCCTCATCTGTATTTGCAAATCAACTTTGTCATTGTTTGCACCCGAGCGGGCAAACAGTGCAACCTGCGCTGCCGCTGAATTCAACAAGCCACGACGTGTGAATAGATACCTCAGCACGTCGGGAACCATTCTGATCGGACTCGCGATTTTTTTATTAATCGAGTACTCGGGATCGACACTCGCCAAGTAGTGCACGTACACATGATCCTGCAGATTCATTCCAACGCCGGGCAAATCGTGAATCACAGGGATTCCAAGCGCTTGCAATTTCTTTGCATCACCTACACCTGATAGCATCAACAGCTGAGGAGAATTAATGACGCCAGCGCTTAAGATGATTTCTTTGGCATGGGCGATATGACTCACGCCATTGACGGTATATTTGACTCCAACGGCTTGTTTATCCTGAAAGAGAATTTTCTCAGTCATCGCTTTGACTTGCACTTTTAAATTTGATCGTTCGCGAATTGGTTTTAAAAACACTCGTGCGGTCGAGGCACGCACTCCGCGATCAATCATGAGCTGCACAAAGCCCACGCCCTCTTGTACGGCACCATTGAAATCTAAATTGTGGGGCACACCAGCATTGATCGCGGCTTGTACAAACGCTGACGACGCCACATGAGGCTCTTGTAAAGCCGAAACAACCAACTCACCCGCTGCGCCATGCAACTGGGTTTCACCTAGAAAATGCTTTTCGGTGCTTTTGAAGTGGGGCAGGACATCGCTCCAGCCCCAGCCTATATTGCCCGCCTCGCGCCAACCATCATAGTCAGCAGGTGTGCCACGCATATAGACGTGCCCGTTGATTGAACTGCTACCGCCGAGTGTCTTGCCGCGAGGCCAAATAATCTGACGATTATTTAAACCGGGCTCTGGTTCAGACTGATAACCCCACGAGACGATGGGGTCTGTCACCACACGAGCGACGCCCGCCGGAATCTTTAACCAAGGGTTGCGGTCTTCGGGCCCAGCCTCGAGTAGTAAAACTTTAGCACTTGGGTCTTTCGACAAGCGATTAGCTAAGACGCAGCCAGCCGAACCTGCACCCACGATAATAAAATCGAATGTCTCTACATCTGCCATGTTTACGATCCGTCACCCTACTGTGCTGTCCAACCACCGTCAACTTTGAGGCAAGTCCCTGTCACCATCCGCGCAGCAGGAGACGCCAAATAGGATACGGCTGCCGCGATATCTTCAGTCTCCGCCAGATGACCTAGCGGAATCTTAGAAAATAGAAATGCACGCTTCTCATCGGTGTTCACCACCTGCCGAACCAAGGGAGTATCCACAAACGTCGGGGCCACGCTGTTCACCCGAATATTATGCTCAGCAAGCTCAATCGCCATCGCCTTCGTTAAACCTTCAATCGCATGTTTTGTTGTGCAATAGACTGTTCGATTCGGCGAGCCGATATGCCCCATCTGAGAGGAAATATGAATCACTGATCCACCCTTCTTGGCGCGATCAGGATCCTGCAACATCTTTTTAACCGCAGCTTGCGCAGCGATAAAACACGAGCGAATATTCAAATTGAGTAAATGATCAAGATGTTCATCCGATACCTCGATCATTGGTTCTGGAATATTAGTACCCGCATTGTTTACCAAAATATCCAGGCGCGGCAATTCGTCGATAATCGCTCTAAGTGCTTTCGCGTCAATGACATCACATTGCCGAATCGACGCCCGACCACCCGCCTCAGTGATCTGTTGCGCAACCGTTTGAAGTTCGCTTAACGTACGCGACAGCAATACCACCTCAGCACCCGCCTCGGCCAAATAGCGAGCGATGGTCGCCCCAATCCCGCGGCCGGCTCCGGTCACAAGTGCAATCTGTCCATCTAAACGCAAACTTTCGAATAAGCTCATTAGTCACTCTTTCTTGGGTTGACGTGCACACAAATGTTGATACTCACATTCACCTTAACTCAGTTTTGATACAGCAGACGTGGGAGCCAAAGCGAAATACTCGGAAAACCGATAATCATCCCGAGCGCCACGACCTGAATCACCATAAACTGGCCCATACCGCGGAAGATCAACCCCAGGTTCCAGGCAGGCATCACAGTTTTGAGGTAGTAGGCCGACATTGCCACAGGCGGGCTTAAAAATGCCGTTTGCAAGTTCACCGCCAAGGTCGCGCCAAACCACAACATCAGTTCGCCCTTCGATAAGCCCACATCAAGCTTTTGGATCACCGGAATAAAGATCGGCACAAATACCAAAATGATGACTGGCCATTCAAACGGCCAGCCCAACAGAAAGACAATGAACATCACCAGCATAAACTTACCCATGCCGGATAGCGGTAAATCATTTAACAATGTTTCGATCAAACCGGCCGAACCAAGTTGCACAAAGACCGCACCGAAAATATTAGAGGCCATCACCAAGAGCAACACCATCGCTGAGGTCAAGAGTGTGCTGCGGGCTGTTCCTTTAATAGCTGGTATTGTCAACTTACCGTACAAGGCAGACAGAATCATCGAACCAAGCGCGCCACACGCTGCAGCTTCGGTGGCAGTCGCCAATCCCGTCAAAATGGTGCCTAGCGTTGAGCCAATTAACAGCAACAAAGGCAAAATGCTAATGACTACCTCTTTAAACAGCTTAAAGTTGTAGCCCATGCGCTCTTCTTTAGGCAATGGCGGACCAAGCTTAGGATTAATGAAACTGCGAATCAAGCAATAAGCGATATAAAGAGACGCCAATAAAAATCCTGGACCAAACGCGGCTGCGTACAACTTATTCACAGGAACACCAAGCACCGGCCCCATCACCAATAACATGACGCTAGGGGGGATCAAGATTCCAAGTGTGCCGCCAGCAGCAATTGCACCTGCAGACATCTTCGCATCGTAGCCGGCTCTCATCATCATGCCGCCGGCCATAATCCCTAACACGCTCACGGCAGCGCCAACAATCCCAGTGGCCATCGCAAAAAGCGTCGCGGTCAACAACACCGCCAAGTACAGCGAACCGCGTATCGGCGCAAACAATTGCCTGAAGGTCGCGAAGAGTCGGTCCATCAGGCCCGCCTGCTCACACATGTAGCCCATAAAGATAAACATCGGCACGGCCGGCACAATGTCATCTTTCATCGACCCCCACACTTGC
>JBIIWK010000076.1:0-12076 GCA_044338955.1 Burkholderiaceae bacterium | reverse complement strand
TCTCAACAGTTTGATCGGGTCGCGTTTGATATTTCCAACGGCATCATGAGATGCCCGCGGGACATTAGTGCGTATGATTTTTCCATCTTCGATGGGCTGACTTAAACTCGTTTTATTATTCATCTCGGGCTCACAAATGAATTGCACGCTTCGATAGCAGCGTGCCTCGGCTATTGGGCGATTGCATTGTTCATAAACGTTTTATCTATGTTGTTTAAAGCAGTATTTTTACTAGTCTTCCGAGCAGTTCTTCTACTGAAAACATGGTCAAAAGCAACGGCGATAGAGGTAATAACGCTATTACTGTTAAATGGATCACATTCTGCAGATTGAACGGAATCGCGCTCAACTGTTTGATGTTTTCGTAGCTAGCGCCCAAGTTTGCAAGCGATTGAATATCTGGGGGATCCATGAGTGATTGCTTCGCGGGGTGATCCTGATAGAGCCATCGGCTGTGAAAATCATGGGCAGCACCATGCATCAGATTGCCGAACTCAAGCAAGCCCGTTCGCTTCATTTCAACCAGTTGAGTAGAAAATACCGTCAGCGGTGCGAGCACAGCAAACAAATCCAATGCAAGCAACCCAATAATTTCAAATTGATAGTCAGTGAATTTTGCGTTCGCATACAACACTCGGTCGCCAATCATTCCAGAGAGCAGCACGCCCTGAGCTAGTAACAAAGGGGCAAAGGCGTAGGTAATGTGACTTAGAAATCCCAAACCGCCGCAACGATCCGGATTTGAAAATAGCAAATTCAATTTTATTTTAGAGATTTGCCATAAAAAACGACCCCAGATGAATATCCGAAAGTACCACCGTAGTATCAGAAACTGAAAGATGGGCAGGCTAACGAGTGTTAACCACCAACCCGCCCACGACAAGTGAAATTTCTCACCACCAACATTGCCATGCCAACTTTCGATATTGAGCGACAGCTGTGTGCGCCAAATAAAAAATATCCCGACGACGTAGACAATTAATATGATGATCACTTCGGCCCATGCAGAATTTCTTAAACGCAATGCCGACTCAACGGCTGCTGTGAACTTTGGCATCGACTCAGAGGGAATTAGTTGACGCTCAAGAAATGCATTAATGATCGGACGGATCCGCTGATGCACGATCAACTCGGCGCCGATTAAAATGGGCATTGCGATGAGAAGTCTTACATGTAGCTCGATATCCTGCAGAAAAGGTAGCTGTACGTCGCCCGGTAACGCATATCCTTGTGCGAGCGATAGCAAAAGCAAGGGTACCCAAGCAATCGCGGTCAGCACAATAATTCGGCGCGTCAATAGTTGTAAGGCATCTCCTGAGAGATGTGCACGCCGAAGACATTGATACAGAAAACCGCCTAACACCAAAGAAAAATCCACGGGATCTTTCAATATGACGTTGCTCTGATTTTTATTGTGGTCAGACATTGCTTAATCACTAATTTTGTGCCTGAGGCGGTAACGGTATTTGACTGACAAACCGTCGATCATTGACTGGTAATTGGTTGACGGCCAGTTGCATCGTTTACTGTAAGCCTCATGATGTCTGGCCACAATTACCATTTCGATACACACCCTCAGGTAAACATCTCAACTTTATGTTTTTGGTAGTTGCGGTGCGGCAGCTTGCTCGCCAGCCTGTGGCGTAATCAGACCGGTGGCCTTGATATCTATGGCGGTGTAGGTCACTCAAACGCGACGCAAAGCTCGCTGGTGCGATAGGCTATACAGTTGGTAGTGTCAGAATTCTGCGTACCAATCTAAGCATTGTGGAGACAATGTTTTTTCAGCAGTTTGTTTTTATCGCTTTTTTATCCCTGACTAGCCAGTACAGGCTCGGCTTTCAAATTAACCGTTGATAATCAAGGATTTAAAGATGGTGCCCGGGGCCGGAATCGAACCGGCACGCCTTGCGGCGGGGGATTTTGAGTCCCCTGCGTCTACCAATTTCACCACCCGGGCCTTGGGGGATCGCGCGCGAAGCGCTTTGGAACGAAGTCGTGCATTATACGATGTAAAAAATATTTTGCGCGCGAGGCTGTACTCAGGGATCCGCAGCCCTTGAGCCGAGGCCTGCTGAAGCCGGGGTTTGCTACGGCCTCCTTGGTAAGATTCTTCGTAAACCATCATCGACACACTCAACGGTTACCTTATGCCAAGCCTCGATCTACGCCTTGCACGCCATGCCTCAGCGCTTACCTTTGACTCGTTAACACCGAAGGCAATCGAGCGCGCAAAAGTCTTTTTGTTAGACACACTGGGCGTAGGCATCGCCGGCGGCAGTACGCCTGAAATCCAGCCTTTGCTCAAGGCCGTGCGTAGCTGGGGTGAGGGTGCAGAGGTTTCGGTTTGGGGCACCGACCTGAAGCTGCCAAGGGGGCAGGCTGTGCTAGTCAATGCCTATCAAATCCACTGCCAAGAATATGACTGCCTCCACGAGGGGGCGGTATTACACGCCATGGCAACACTACTGCCCGTGCTGTTAGCCGAGGCCCAAGTGCGGGGTGATGTGACGGGTAAGGCCCTGCTCACCGCGTTAGCCGCAGGCGTTGATATTGCGTGCACCATAGGCCTCGCCTCAAACTTGGGGTTGCGGTTTTTTCGTCCGGCAACCTCGGGTGGCTTTGGCGCAGTAGCCGGCTTAGCCAATCTGCGCGGCTTTGATGCCGACACCACGCTTGCCGCGTTTGGACATCAACTGGCACAGGTCAGTGGCACCATGCAGGCCCACACCGAGGGCAGCGTGGTGCTGCCCTTGCAGATTGGTTTAAACGCACGCGCTGCCATGCAGTCTTGTGATTTGGCTCAGGCAGGTTTTCCGAGTTTGCAAACGCCCCTGACGGGTAAGTTTGGCTATCTCACAATGTTTGAAACTGACTGGGATCTTGAGCGTGCAATGGTTGGCTTGGGTCAACAATCAAAAATCGCTGACCTCAGCCATAAGCCCTATCCCAGCGGGCGAGCTACCCACGGTGGTATCGAGGGTGTAACGCTCTTGCGCGAGCAGGCCAAGTTTTCAATGCAAGACGTCGCTGAAATCATTGTCATCGGACCACCGTTGATCAATCACTTGGTCAATCGCCCACCGTTGCACAATCCAACGCCAAACTATGCTCGGCTGTGCATGCCCTTTGTGTTGGCCAAGGTGTTGCAGCATGGGGTCTTAGATGCCATGCATTTTAGGGGCGACGCCTTGAGTGACAAGCAAACCTATGCGCTAGCCTGCAAAGTCGTCATGCAGGTCGACGACAATCCCAATCCAAATGCTCTGGGGCCTCAAGTTGTGCGTGTGCGCTTGACCGATGGCAGAGTGCTTGAGCACCGCATTGACGCCATGTTGGCTAGCCCCGCGCGGCCGCTCAGTGAGCAGGCGCGCGCCACAAAGTTTGACCGTTGTTGGCAACTAGCGGCTCAGCCGATGCGTGAGGCTCAACCGTTAAAAGAGCTGATTGCCAATTTAGAAAACTGCTTTGATGTAAACGACTTGATGCAGCATTTGGCAGCCAGACCGTGATCACACCCATCCTGATGGCTAAGTTGTTGATCGTGCCATCGATGCTGTTGTTGTTGACGTTTGTGGGCCGGCGCTACGGGCCAGCCCTGGCGGGGCTTTTGTCGGCTTTGCCGGTGTTCGCGGGCCCAGTGCTCTTTATTCTGGGCCTTGAACAAGGCAATGTCTTTGCCTCAGAAGCAGCCCAAGGAACCTTGCTGGCGATTGCGGCGGTGTTGGTATTTAGCTTGACCTACTCTTGGGTGGCGTTGAAAGCGGGTGTGGCGCTCAGTTTGTTGTCGTCTTACGCAACCTACAGCCTGACGGCGTATCTCTTGCAATTTGTGCGCTTACCCATCGAACTGTGTTTTGCTGGGGTCATTGGCTTGCTGCTATGCGCCCAATGGGTGTTTCCAAAAGTCGAGACACAACTGGCGGTCTCGGCCCCCACTGGGCCCGTTGATCTGCTGTTGCGCATGGGGCTCGGTGCGTCGCTCGTTGTTGTGGTCACCTACTTTGCCTCAGCATTTGGCTCGCGGATGAGTGGCATTATTGCGATGTTTCCTTTAATGACGACCGTACTGGTTGGCTTCTCGCACTACCATTCTGGCAGAGTGTTTGCGATCGCGCTGCTGCGTGGCATGGTGTACGGTTATTTTTCGTTTGCGATTTTTTGTGTGCTGTTATCCCTTTCTTTACCTAACTACAGCTTAGTCGCCAGTTTTTTGATCGCGATACCTGGAGTTTTGGTGGCGCAATTGATTGCCCGTCACTTTTTGATGCGTCGTCAAACACCTTGAACCTTACCGGTAGCCCTTGAAATTTAAGATTTACCCCCCAACTAACACGCACAATCCCTCGGCCAAGCGATTGCGGCCTGGGGTCGCCCTGTGGATAACTTTTCGGTGAGCATGATGAATCAAGCAACTCCAGCGGCAGAAGCCGCTCAAACGATGGGTTTTCAAGCTGAAGTCAAACAGCTGATGCACCTGATGATCCATTCGTTGTACAGCAATAAAGAGATTTTTTTGCGTGAATTGGTTTCTAACGCTTCAGATGCCTGCGACAAGCTGCGTTTTGAGGCGATTGACCAGCCCGCGCTGCTCGAGGGCTTTGGCGACCTGCACGTGCGGGTTGATTTTGACAAGGCTGCACGCACGATTACGATTTCAGATAATGGCGTGGGTATGTCGCGTGACGAGGCGGTGGCCAACTTGGGCACAATCGCGCGCTCGGGTACGCGCGAGTTCTTTTCTAAATTGACTGGCGATAACAAAAAAGACGCACAATTAATTGGTCAGTTTGGTGTCGGTTTTTACTCGTCTTTCATCGTGGCCGATAAAGTGACGGTTCGCACTCGCCGCGCTGGCGCCGCTGCAGATCAAGGCGTGGTGTGGGAGTCAGACGGCCAAGGTGAATTCACTATTGCGGCACTTGAGCGCGCTGAACGCGGTACTGAAGTCACCTTGCACATGCGTGCCGATGAAGACGAGTTTTTGAATGGCTACAAATTGCGCGAAGTGTTGCGCCGCTATTCAGACCATATTTCTTTGCCCGTTGAAATGCTCAAAGAAGAGTGGGATAAAGATAAGTCTGAGCAAGTGAAAACCGCTGAGTGGGAGTCAGTGAATCAGGCCAATGCATTATGGACACGCAGCAAAGCTGATGTCACCGATGAGCAATACCGCGAGTTTTACAAACACGTGTCGCATGACTTTGATGATCCGCTGGCTTGGACGCACAACCGCGTTGAAGGTCGCAGCGAATACACGCAACTGTTGTTTATCCCAAAGCATGCGCCCTTTGATATGTGGGATCGCGATGCACGTCGTGGCGTTAAGCTTTACGTTAAGCGTGTGTTCATTATGGACGATGCCGAGCAGCTGCTGCCTTCGTATTTGCGTTTTGTGCGTGGGGTGATTGACTCGGCTGATTTGCCGCTGAACGTATCGCGTGAGTTGCTGCAAGAGAGCCGTGACGTGAAAGCGATTCGTGAAGGTTCGACCAAGCGTATCTTGAGCATGCTCGAGGATTTGGCTGAAAATAATAAAGACGATTATGCAACCTTCTGGACTGAGTTTGGTCAGGTCTTGAAAGAGGGTACGGGCGAAGATGCAGGCAATATTGAACGCATCTCTAAGTTGTTGCGTTTTGCCTCAACCAAGCAAGGTACCGACGCGCAAACCGTGACGTTGGCCGATTACGTTGCCGGAATGAAAGACGGCCAAGATAAAATTTATTACGTCACGGCTGATAGCTACACCGCCGGTAGTAACAGCCCGCATATCGAAATTTTCCGCAAGAAAGGTATCGATGTATTGGTGATGTGGGATCGTGTTGACGAGTGGATGCTGTCGCACCTGCGTGAGTTTGAGGGCAAGCAGTTGGTGTCGGTCTCGAAAGGCGGGCTTGATCTTGAAGCGTTGGCCGATGATGAAGAAAAGAAACATCAAACCGAAGTGGCTGAGCAGTTCAAACCCTTGGTTGAGCGTTTGCAAGAGTCGCTTAAAGATCGTGTCAAAGAAGTGCGCGTCACTTTGCGCTTAGTCGATTCGCCTTCGTGCGTCGTCGTGGGCCAAAATGATTTAAGCCCGCATCTGCAGCGTATGTTGAAAGCGGCGGGTCAGGCTGCCCCTGACGTGTTGCCTGTGCTTGAGATCAATCCTGAGCATGCTTTGGTAGCGCGTATACAAACAGCGTCAGACGAAACGTTTAACGATTGGGCGACCTTGTTGTTTGAACAGGCGCTGTTGGCAGACGGCTCGCAATTGCCAGACCCAACTGCTTTTGTGAAGCGTGTGAATCAGTTGTTGCTAGCGTAATTGTGTTGTTAGGGCTTCGCCGATCGGCAGGCCCTAGCCGTCGCCGCACTGAGTGATCACTGGCCGCGTTGTGTCGCGGCTCGTTTTTTGTAGAGCACCTTTAATCGCGTTAGCCCCGACGCGCTGCCGACCACTGCGCTAACGCGCTGAAGCGTGACCAGTCAAAGTAGGGGCCGGGGTCTGTTTTACGCCCAGGGGCAATATCTGAATGGCCTGTTGCTGCGGCTAAAGGATAGCGTTCACGCAAGCACTGGGTAAGCGCTGCCAGGCGTTCGTATTGCACCGCCTCAAACGGCAAGTCATCGGTGCCTTCGAGTTCGACACCAATTGAAAAATCATTGCATTGCTCGCGTCCTTCAAAAGACGAGGCCCCAGCATGCCAGGCACGATCGTCGCACGACACGAACTGTGTGATGTGTCCCAAACGATCAATGACAAAATGCGCTGAAACCTTGAGGCCCTCGACGTGACTGAACCAAGGGTCGGCGCTGAGGTCGAGTTGGTTTAAAAATAAGTCGGCAATGTACGGCGTTCCAAACTGACCGGGTGGCAGTGTGATGTTGTGAATAACCAGCAAAGACACCGCAGTGCCTAGCGGCCGCTCGTTAAAGTTGGGCGAAGGTTGCAGCGCTACGTTTACGCTTGGCGCAAGCCAACCCCGTGTATCAAGAGTGAACAACGTTAAACTTTTAGGCATCGGTGTGTGCGCGTGTGAACAACGTTGAACCTTTAGTCATCACTGGGTTCGCCGATTGAGTGCTAAGCATTCGAGAGCCAGCAAGGCTTAGTCCCTGTCGCGTACGCCTAGCTTGGCATGAGCCGGGCTGCACCAAGTGTTCTGACCCAAGAGCGAAGCTTCAGAACGCGGTAAATGCACGCCGCAGTGCGCACAGCGCACCATTTCTTCAGAGCCAGCCGGCACGTCAGTTTGTTTAGAAGGTGCCTGAGGTGGCGGGCGGCGTTTTTTTGCCGCTTGAATCGCCAATAGCCGCGTCACGAAAATGACGACGATAAAGATGGTTACCCAAAAAAGCGCTTTACCCATTAGCTTCTCTGCAAAATGACTTCAACCACAAAACGGCTGCCCGTATACGAGAGCACGATGAACGCAAAGCCGAGTAAGGTGTATCGCAAGGCAATACGACCCCGCCAGCCGCGGGTGTAGCGCCCCACTAATAAAATCCCAAAAGTGAGCCACGACAGCAATGTAAAGATGGTTTTATGATCAAAGGGCAGCCATTTGCCGGTGGCGGCTACCGAGATTAAAGAACCCGAGAGCACCGCGAAGGTGAGTAGCCCAAACGCGATCCAGATGACCCGAAAGAGTACTTGTTCTTGCGCAAGTAAAGGGGGTTGCGCATCGAGGATACGGCCGATCACGACGCCGAGGCCTCTGGCTTCGCGCGCCGCCGCCATTGGAAAATGCAGCCGACGGTCGGTCGCAGACATTAAAACAGCTTGCAGCGCAGCGATGGTCACTAGGCCATAGGCTGACAGCGCAGCCAACAGGTGAATACGGACGGCGGGGTCGACTGCATGCGCCACGAGTTGTTCTTTTGGAAACAAACCGACCAGCAGGCAACTCGCAGCCCCTGCGGGTAAAAGCAGCAGTTGAAGGCCATCAATCCGAATAATCAGGCTTTCAAGCCAAAAAACGATCATCCCTAACCAAACGGCGGTCGAGAGCGCTAGCGCCCAGCTCAGTTGCAGGCGCTGATCCAGCAAAATAGATTGGTGTAACGCATAGCCGTGCAGCACGATCGCAGCCAGCAGACCGATTCGTGCCGCTTGCCCGACCTGCACATTGGGTTGGCGCGCGGCAAAGCGTCGCCAAAGCACCACGGCCAACAATGAATAGGCCAAAGCGGCGAGCGAGTGAAATACAATGAGCGCAGACATGTGTCTAGTGTAAATCGAAACGGTTGCCATGCTTGAAAATCTAACCCAGCGACTATCCCGAGTCGTCAAGACCATTCGCGGCGAAGCCCGCCTGACTGAAGCCAACACCCAAGAGATGTTGCGTGAGGTGCGTTTAGCCTTGCTCGAGGCAGATGTCTCGCTGCCGGTGGTGCGCGAGTTTGTGGCCAACGTGAAAGAAAAGGCCTTGGGTGCAGACGTCGTGGGTAGCCTGTCACCGGGCCAGGCGTTGGTGGGCGTGGTGCACAAAGAGCTGACGGCGCTGATGGGCGGCGATTTGGGCCCAGATGCCAGCGAATTGTCTTTGGCGATGCAACCCCCTGCAATCATCTTGATGGCGGGTTTGCAGGGCGCCGGTAAAACCACCACCACGGGTAAATTAGCCCGTTGGCTGACCGAAGGTGGTCACGTTGCGCATGGTCGCAAAACGGGCAAAAAGAAAGTCGCGGTTGTCAGCGCTGACGTCTATCGCCCTGCGGCAATCGAGCAGTTAAAAACGGTGGCGGCACAGGTGGGGGTCGAATGGATCGCCTCGGACCCTACCCAAAAACCCGTTGATATTGCCCGTTCAGCACTCGATTACGCCAAGCGCCATCATTTTGATGTGCTGATTGTGGATACGGCCGGGCGTTTAGGCATCGACGAAGAGATGATGCTTGAAATTCGGCTGTTGCACGACGTGCTCAAGCCGATCGAAACGCTCTTTGTGGTTGACGCCATGCAGGGTCAAGATGCGGTCAACACGGCGCGTGCGTTCGCAGACGCCTTGCCGTTAACCGGTGTCGTGTTAACTAAGCTTGACGGCGATGCGCGCGGTGGCGCGGCCTTGTCAGTGCGTCATGTCACGGGCAAACCTTTAAAGTTTGTGGGCGTTTCTGAAAAGCTCGATGGCCTTGAGCCCTTTCATCCCGAGCGTATGGCGCAGCGGGTACTGGGTATGGGCGATATTTTGTCGCTCGTTGAGCAGGCTCAGCAAAATATTGATGTCGCCGAGGCCAACAAGCTTGCCGCAAAAATTAAGTCAGGTGATAAGTTTGATTTAAATGACTTTAAAGACCAGCTTGCCCAGGTCAAAAAAATGGGCGACATGAGCTCAATGCTTGAAAAGTTACCTGCGCAGTTTGCGCAAGCCGCAGGCCAGTTGCAAAGCGGTCAAGCTGAAAAACAGATGCGTCGTACCGAGGGCATTATTAACTCAATGACGCCCCTCGAGCGTAGCAAGCCCGAGTTACTCAAAGCGTCACGCAAGCGCCGCATCGCGACGGGTGCTGGTGTGCCCGTGCAAGAGGTCAACCGCATGCTGAATCAGTTTGAGCAAATGCAAGGCATGATGAAACAAATGAAAAAGGGCGGTATGGCCAAGATGATGCGCGCCATGGGCGGCATGAAAAACCTGGGCAAACTCGGCGGCTTCGGACGGTAATAGCTTAATTTTTAGAAATATTAATGGGGCTGCCGTTTTCAGGTTTGGCCCCGCGCATAGCGAGTTTTAGCGCTTTTTAAAAATAACATCCCAGACGCCGTGGCCTAAGCGTAAACCGCGGTTTTCAAATTTTGTGAGTGGCCTGAACTCAGGTCTTGGCGCAAAGCCTTCACAGGTATTTTGCAGGCTTGTTTCGGCCGATAGCACGGCCAGCATCTGCTCAGCATAGTGCTGCCAGTCAGTGGCGCAATGGATATACGCACCCGGTGCCATTCGGCTTGCAAGCAACTCAATTAACGGCGGTTGAATTAAGCGCCGTTTATGGTGGCGAGTTTTGGGCCATGGATCCGGAAAATAAATATGTACGCCAGCCAGGCTCTGAGGCGCGAGCATATCGCGCAAGACCTCAACGGCGTCGTGTTGAATAATGCGAATATTGTTTAGGCTTGAGGCCTCAATGCGCTTGAGCAAGGCGCCTACGCCCGCGTTAAACACTTCGACGCCTAAAAAGTTATCACCAGACCGTGCCAGTGCTATTTTTTCGGTAGTTTCGCCCATGCCGAAGCCGATTTCAAGAATCGTGGGTGCTACGCGCTCAAAGGTATCGGTCAAATTCAGTAAGCTAGGGCGATAGGCTAACGACCATTTGGTTAAAAAGGCATCGAGCGCCTCTTGTTGACCTTGCGTAATGTGGCTGCGCCGGTTCACAAAACTACGGATATGGGTTGGGTGCATGCTTAGCCCCCGCCCACAGCGACGACGATTTCGAGGCGATCTGCAGCGGCGATTATGACCTGGTCGTAGGTGCTTTTAGGCACGATTTCGCCATTGCGTTCAACGGCGATACGTTTGCCGGTAAAACCAAGCTCGGCAACAAGTGCGGCAACAGAGAGAGGGCCGGCTAAAGTTTTTGCCTGGCCATTGAGTACGATTTCCATGCCGAGCATTGTAGTGGTTGCCAGCCCAGTCTGTCAGACTGTTTGGTCATGATCTCGTATAATTCGTTTCGACTGAGCGCCAGAGCGGGTGTAGTTCAATGGCAGAACGGCGGCTTCCCAAGCCTCAGGCGTGGGTTCGATTCCCATCACCCGCTCCAGTCCTAATGAATCCGCATACCAGGCTGGGCACCCGACGATGGGTCAAGCACATAGATGCCGGTATCTATTGCGGGATCAAAATGGCTAGCCGCCAACACCATGCCTTCAGAGATACCAAACTTCATCTTGCGAGGTGCCAAGTTGGCCACGACGACGGTCAGGCGTCCGATCAATTGCTCGGGTGTGTAGGCCGACTTAATTCCAGAAAAGACGTTACGCAGGCGACCTTCACCGACATCGAGCGTGAGCCTTAAGAGTTTGGTTGAACCCTCAACCTGTTCGCAGTTGACGATACGTGCGACGCGTAAATCGATTTTGACAAATTCATCAATTGTGATCGTGGGGGCGAGCGGCTCGCCGCCGGGGGCAACCGCGCTTGCTTCGGCAAGATCGCTAGGAGCAGTTTGTGCGCCTGCAGGCTGTTGGCCTTGAGCCTGGACCGTCACCTCTTTGCCTATCGCAGCGCCTTGCTTGCCTGCGCCAGCCTGCTTGACCGCTGCACCTTGCTTAGTTGAACCTGTCTGCTTGGCAGAGGCGGCCGCGGCTGGGATCTCAAACAGCTCATCGAGCATGGCGGGTTCGACCCTTTGCATCAGATGCTTGAAAGGATTGATCTGGCTTGGCAATACGCCTGCCTCGGCCCAAACAAAGTTGCCAGCTTGGCCAAACAATTCAGTGGCGACACGCTGCGACAATGCTGGCAAAATCGGTGCCAGCATCACCGAGAGCGCCTTGAAACCTGCCAGCGCCGACGAGCAGACGTGTTGTAGTGCGGCGCGCTGCGAGGGCTCGGCAGACGCCAAGGTTTTTGCGATCAGCCAGGGTTGAGCCGCATCAAAGGCCTGGTTGATCTGATCAGCATGCGCCATGATTTCGCGAATTGCGCGCCCGTATTCTCGCGCCTCTAGGTCGGCGCGAATACGGTCTGCCGCCTGTGCCCAGTTAGCGCCTAACAATGCACCATCATCGGGGTAGGCAAGCTGCCCATCAAAATATTTGCTGATGAAATTGGCGGCGCGGCTCGCAATGTTGATGTACTTACCGACTAAATCACTATTCACCCGAGCAATGAAGTCGTCGGGATTAAAGTCAATGTCCTCAACGCGGGCGTTGAGCTTGGCGGCAATGTAATAGCGCATCCATTCGGCGTTCATGCCGAGCTCTAGGTAGCGCAGGGGCGAGATCCCGGTGCCCCGGCTCTTTGACATTTTTTCGCCGCTGACCGTAATAAACCCATGCACATTGAGTTGATCGGGGGTTTTGCGACCTGAAAACTGCAACGTGGCCGGCCAAAATAGCGCGTGAAAATACACAATATCTTTGCCGATA
>JBIIWK010000075.1:0-12135 GCA_044338955.1 Burkholderiaceae bacterium | reverse complement strand
GGCATCAACAGAAATGAAATCGCCGAGGGCTGCGAAACCATACGCCAATTCATTCAAAACCGAGACATCGGTGGGATGCGTCTTGAACAAAAACTGCGTAAGCTCGCGCAACCTATGGAAGGAGGACGCCTGGGTGAGATGAATGGCATAAGTTTGGTTGGTTACCGCAGGGGTAAACAAAAGGGGCGTGCGAATAATTGTGCTCATGACAATTATTTTAGTCGATCGACTCACGCGAGAATGTAACCAAGTGCGCGCAATTGTCACACTTGGAAAACGTTCAGCTGTTTGAACTTGGGCTGCAAGCTTAAAAGGCAAACCCGACTCAATCGTTGGCTCTGGATCGCACGACCACTCGTTCAAAGAGCCAAAGTACCCCGGAGTGCCCGGGGTCGCCAAATGCGCCGGCGGAACTAGCTTACCGGTTGAATCTTATCCTGCGTCTTAGTGTCAAAGTCGCTGGCATCATGACGCTCGCGCAGCTGCTCTGAAGGATCGCCCTGCATGCGGTTAACCATACGACCGCGCTTAACAGCAGGCCGACTGTAAACGGTCTCGGCCCAGCGTTGAACGTGTTTGTAATCTTGCACGCTCAAAAATTCGGCCGCTGTGCCATACAGCCAACCCTTTACAAGCCCGCCGTACCACGGAAACACCGCGATATCGGCGATCGTATATTGATCGCCACCGAGATATTCACTAACAGCTAGGCGACGCTCAAGCACGTCAAGCTGGCGCTTGGTTTCCATCGCGAAACGATCAATCGCGTATTCAAACTTGGCCGGCGCGTAAGCGTAGAAGTGACCAAACCCACCGCCCAGATAGGGCGCACTACCCATTTGCCAGAACAACCAGTTCAAGGCCTCGGTGCGAGCCGGGCCGTCTTTAGGAAGAAAGGCTTGAAATTTTTCAGCCAAGTGAAGCAAGATCGCGCCAGATTCAAAAACACGCACTGGTTGTGCACCGCTGCGATCAAACAGCGCCGGGATTTTTGAGTTTGGGTTGACATCAACAAACCCTGAACCAAACTGATCACCGTCACGGATGTTGATCAACCACGCATCGTATTCAGCGCCCTTATGCCCAAGCGCCAGAAGCTCTTCGAGCAGGATAGTGACCTTAACGCCGTTGGGCGTACCGAGCGAATAGAGTTGCAAAGGGTGCTTACCAATCGGCAGTTCTTTGTCGTGCGTAGACCCCGCGATCGGACGGTTAATGCTGGCAAAGGCGCCGCCACTGGGCTGATCCCAGGTCCAGACTTTTGGGGGGACGTAATCTTTAGAATCTGACATGGTGTTTTTCGCTTTTTTGGGTGATCAGGTGTGAACAGATTGACGGTTCGCTGCGCCATAGTTTACCCACGAAAACGCTTCAAGCGCCCAACTAGGCTGTGGCGGCACTCGCACTATTGGCCTCACCCTAAGGGAACAGGTTTTTTCTGATCAAAAACAAGCAAACCAACACCTGATATTGACCCTAGGCCGCCCCAGTCACCAGCAACTGGACAAATAGTTGTATTTTCATATTGGCTTCTGGGCTGATTGAGGTGAATTCAAGCCCTGCAAAAGTTCGTGTACCGTCTTCTTTGATTTTGACAACTTTTGCGTAGATATCTTTTGCCTGATAATCAATGAGTAGCAAATCAAAGTCAATTTTGATCTCATCGAACATTGCCAGAGTTTGACTAAACTCGACGAACAACCCGTGATAACTGATGTCACGAATCGTCGCTTTATTGATCTCTGCGAGCACACACTTATTCTGAATCAAACTAAATGAGCAGGGCAAGCTGACTTCGACCCGATGGCTGCGTCGAACCTCTTTACGCGGAATCTTCAAGTTTAAGGACGGAATCGCATGCAACTCGCGCAGTTTCGCTGGCTCAGACTTACCTTTTACAAAAACCTCAATCCCTTCGCTCACCTGCACAAAATCTTGGCATTGCTTGTAGGTATTTTCACTCATCAAGACCTGACCACGCAGACTAAACGCCTCGATACGTGACGTCAGATTAACGGCATCGCCGATGACTGCGTTTTCAGAGTAAAAATCCGAGCCAAATTTACCCGCCATTACGCTGCCAGTATTTATACCAATGCCCATAAACAACTCTGGGATTGACTCCGGACGCTCTTGACCGTTCAACTCGATCATCGCGATTTGCATCTCTGCGGCACAAGTCACTGCGCGCTGCACATCATCTGGTCTTTTTTCTGCAACGCCAAAAAGAACCAAGATTGAGTCACCCATAAACTTGTCGATCACACCTTGATAGCGCGAGACCACTTGATTCATGCGTACCAAGTAACGATTGAGCATGGCAATCACGATACCCGCAGGCAGTTCAGCGGTAATCGCGGTAAAGCCCCGCAGGTCGGCAAACATAATGGTCACCTCGCGCGCGGCAAACGAGTGCTCAGTGCTTGCCCCCTCACCGCGTGCCAAACCGGTAGCTTGCTGAACAATCGCTTCAACCTCTGCCAGCGCTGAGTCTTGCAAAGACACACCCGTTTCTCGGAAGATCAAGGCATGCAGTCTGCTTGCAGCCTCTTTACTTGGATCTTGTTTCATTAGCCGTACCAATAAAAATTAACGTTGCCTAAGAACGAGGATCGATCACCAGGAAGAATCCAAGGCTGGCTTTTCCTCAAAGCGAGGCGCGATCACCAGAAAAAAATCCAAAGCCAGCGTATGCGGCGAATCGCAACGCTCAATCAACCATGCCACTTGCGTTCGACCCAGTCATGCAGAACATTAAAAGTGGTGACCGCACCCTGTACTGTTTCTTGTTCAGAGGCTGAGGTCGTTGGCAAACACGCTAGCAACTGTACGTACTCGGTCCAGCGGAGTTGGGGCGACTCACCGTGCGGTAAAAAAAAGGACGCCCCCACTTCGTGTGTTACGCCTGCGCTGCGCTGCAGCACCTTCATCAACACCTGCCCACCCAGGGCTGACCCTTCAACCACGTAGAGCATGCCGGCAATCTCGCCTACCCGTGTCAGGCCTGATAGGCTGGCTAAGATGCCCTCTGGGTCAGAGGTTTCATTCGGTACACGATTCTCAAGAGCCGCGATATCGCCCGCGAGCAAACCAGAGCGAGGCTCATAGCACCAACCTGTATCGGCAGAAAATGCGGACTTCGCTATTGCTGAGTCGATTCGACAATAGAAGCTATGCATTAAGTCTAGCCAGCGCAAATAGGCAGGACGATCAAACTCTGGACGAAAGAACGGCGTCAGTCGCTCAAGTGCCTTGTGTGAGTGGTGCGTCGCCTCACGAACGGCCAATAAAACCGAGGGCAACACTTGAAGATCCGTATCGTTCTTCATTATTTTCTGTCAGTAAGTGTCAAGGTTCGGCCCAGCGCAACTGCACCTCAGCGATGTCTTTCTTCAGCCCAAGAAAAACTTCAATCAGTTCTGGATCAAAGTGGGTTCCAGCATTTGCTTGAAGATGTGCAAACGCTTTATCTAAGGGCCAGGCTTCTTTGTAGGGACGCTTCGAGGTGAGTGCATCAAATACGTCGGCAATGGCCACGATGCGCGATGAGATTGCAATCTCGTTGCCCGAGAGGCCTTTGGGATAACCGCTGCCATCCCACTTTTCATGATGACCGAGCGCGATCTCGCGGGCCATGTTGAATAATGGCGTATCCGACTGCGCCTGACTAATGATCTCAGCACCTGCGTCACAATGCAGGCGCATGACCGTCATTTCTTCGGGGCTCAAGGCCCCCGGCTTTTTAAGAATATTATCGGGTGTCGAGATCTTGCCGATATCGTGCATCGGAGCGGCATATAGCAACAAATCGCAAGATTCTTCGTTCCAGCCACTGGCGCGCGCCAACATTTGAGAATAGTGCGACATACGAACGACATGAAGCCCCGTATCGTTATCCTTAAATTCTGCGGCTTTACCCAGCATGAGCAGCGACTGCAGACGCGAATCAATCAGATCAGCGTGAGCAATATTGATTTCTTTATGAATTGCCCGACGCTGGTCCGCGAGTGCGATGTGCGTTTTCATACGCGCCAAAACCACTGCGGGGCGAACGGGCTTTGTCACGTAATCTGAGGCCCCTAATTTAAAGCCCCGAACCTCGTCGCCCTCTTCCGTCATTGCCGTACAGAACACGACCGGAATATGGTTAAACCGAGGATCAGCCTTAATTTTTTTACAAACCTCGTAACCATCCATCCCAGGCATCATGACGTCCAGCAAAATGAGATCTGGAACTTGTTTTTCTAAGTTAGCCAAAGCATCCGCACCAGACTTAGCAAAGGCCAAGTCATACTCTTCTTTCAGGATCTGACGCATCAGATTGAGATTGGCCGGCTCGTCGTCCACCACCAATATTTTTGGTCGTATTGCCTTATCAGTCATTTGTGCCTTCGTACTGGTTGATCAAAGCCTTGACAGTCGCCAAAGCTTCTTCAAACTCAAATGCCTCCAGAGAGGTTTCAAGTTCTGCGTAGATTTTTGCGTCTAACGTCAAACGTAAGCTTGCAACAGTGGCGTCGTCAATTTCAGAGGCCTCAAGAAATGTCACAAGTTGCTTGAGTAGTGGCAATACTGCCGCTTGAACCTCTAGCCCGTCAGACACCAAAGCCTGCACACTTGTCAGCAGTTCTTGCGCAGCCTCAGCCGCACGTCTAAATTCGAATGACTCAAGTTGTAACTCAACGGGCTCAAAACGCGCAGCGCCCAAATGGTTACGCAAGAGCTCAATCGTGCCCTCGTTCATCTCGTCTGACTCAAGCTCTTCGATCAGTTGCTTCAGCAAGGGGATCGCCAGTTTTGCGTCAAACTCTGCACCGAGTGCAGGCGCGGGCGCACCGCATGTTTCGATCTGCTGCAGATCCTGCAGCATTTGACCCGCCTTGGCAGACAATTCGGCTAAAAGCTGCGGACCAACAGGTCGACTGGCCTTGATCTCGATTTCAATGGCATTCGCAAGTTCTGGAAGCTCTTTAAAACCAAGGTTGCCAGACACCCCCTTAAATGCGTGCATCAACTGATAGGCTTCCTGCCATTGGCCCGCATGACACAAGACCTCAGTGCGCGCTGCAATATCGCCGAAGTCTTGCTTCATTTTTAGCAATGCCTTACGCAACACCTCAGAATTTCCCCAGATCGCGAGCCCTTGTTGAACATCCAACAAAAGATAGTCAAGGCCCTCAATCAGCTGGTCGCTGCTCTCTAAGACCAGCGCTCCGTGTTCAACGGGTTCAAAAAAGTTCGCGATCTTGTCGTACAGCGCGTCAAAGTCGATCGGTTTCCAGGCAAAGTCATCAGCGCCCGCCTGCAGGCATAAGTCTCGATCGCTCTCTTGAACACTGGCCGTTAGCATGATGATGGGGATGTGGGTGCCGGTATCTTGCTCGATACGGCGAATCTCGCGAATCGCCTCTAGCCCATTCATCACTGGCATATGTGCATCCATCAGAATCAGGTCATATTTGCCGGCAAGATACATCTCAACGGCCACCTGCCCATTCTGAGCGATGTGAATACGGTGTTTGCGCTGGCCCAGTCGCATGATAATCAGCTGCTGATTCAATTCGATGTCTTCAGCGTACAAAATTTCAAGCGGGCGCGTCCAGCGTCCGCGCTGACGCAGGCGGTCGCGCTGAAATTGCGCTGCATCGACGTCTAGCGCAATCTGCATAGGCACGACAAATTGAAAGTTGCTCCCTTCCCCTAAACGGCTTTCGACCCAAATCTGTCCGCCCATTTCTTGAACGATACCTTTACAGATTGCAGTACCCAGGCCGGTGCCGCCGAAGCGGCGCGTGGTCGACTCGTCTACTTGAGAAAATCTCTCAAAGATTCTTGAGAGCGCTGATTCTGGGATACCCATGCCCGTATCAATCACACAAAAGTGATAGTTGTCGGCCTCAGTTGCAGGTCGTATATCGATGGTGACACGCCCCGTCTCAGTGAACTTGATTGCGTTACCCACGAGGTTGACCAGAATCTGTCGCAACTTGGTGGGGTCGCCTAACAATACAGTCGGCACGCGCTCGTCAAGCCTGACCTCTAGCGTCAGTAACTTTCGGCGAGCGTTCAAGTTCATCATTTCGCCGATCTCAGAAATTAACTCTGAGATACTGAACGGTATCGTCTCGATTTCCATCTTGCCCGATTCGAGCTTGGACACGTCAAGGATGTCATTGAGCAGGCTCAGTAGCGACTTGGCTGCGCCCGAGACCGAGCTCAGTAGCTTGAGCTGACTTTCATCCAAAGGTGTCTCAAGCACCAACTCTGTCATGCCGATGACTGCATTCATCGGCGTACGGATCTCGTGGCTCATGTTTGAAAGAAATGTCGATTTGGCGCGACTCGCGGCCTCAGCGCGCTCTTTAGCGACCTCAAGTTCTTGTGTTCGCACTTGCACACGTTGCTCCAGCTCTTCGTTGAGTCGCTGCATGCGTGCGGTGTACGCCCGCTCTTCTGTGACATCTTGCAGCAGCATTACACTGCCTAAAGCCATCCCCCCGGGTGCTCGCACTTGCGTCACGCGACTCTCATAGAGTCGGTCAGGCGAACCTGGAAACTTCTCTGAGTCGAACAAAGCATCCGTCTGGGACGTGAGAGCAAGAGCCACCTCGCGGCTCCAGTTTGATTCGGCCGACAACAAGTTTTCAAGTACTTCTAGCGGTCTCCCAAGCACCTCAGCAGGGTTTGCGTCGAAGATACTGCCCGCCGCAGGATTAAAAAGTGCTAAGCGGCGCTCTTGGTTGATACCAATCACACCCAAGTGTTTGGACGAGTCCAAAATCGAGTGCAGAAACGTTTGCTGCTCGATCACCGCAAGTTCAGCGCGCTTGAGCTCTGTGACGTTATTGCGGACCAACAGCACGCCGTTGAAATCGCCGTGTAGGCGTGTCGCCGTGATCACAAAGTAATGAGTTTCCCACTGCAAGCTGACGGTGACCGCGACATGAACCACATTGCGGGCAGCAGACTTAATGTCACGCACGGCCACGCCCATCTCTGCCCCCCCCAAGGCCGGATCAGAGTTTTGCTCAATGAGCTCAAGAAAACTGCGGCCTATCCAGTGCTCGGGCGTCGTACCTGGCAAGCCACGGCTTGCGTCGTACTCGCACCAAGACTTGTTGACCAGAAAAACTGTTGCATCCCCATCCAGCACCATCAGGTGCGCGTCGGTACCGTCACTAATGGCCGCTAGCAAGGCCTTCACGTTTTCAAGTTCTTGTCCAAGTCGACTGACATTTTGCGTCATTTCGCGCTGCGCAGTGACATCCGCCAGCAAGCCTTCTCGAACAACATTGCCCGCTTCGTCTGCATGCTGAGTACCAAAATCACGAACCGTCACCAGACTGCCATCGAGGCGAGCGAGGCGATATTGAATGTTGTAATGATCAAGCTTCTTTAACTGTTGATCGCGCTCACGGCGGACCCGCGCTGCGTCGTTAGGATGGATCATTTGCTCGAGGCGATTACCGTCAACACCTGAAAAGGTCTCTTGCGTTCGACCTGTCAGTGCGTCACAGTCGCCCGAAACGATCTCTTTCACGTCGTCTCCCGAAATGACGCTTCGGTAATAGACGACGGGACCAAACTGAGCCCGCAAAGCGTGGCTCAGAATCTGGGGATTGATCTCTTGAGTCATCGCGTGATCCGATTCAACATCAAAGGCTCGTTGACAGGAGCTCTCTCAATTGCTGCCCCGCAAAACGCGCATCCTCTTCCCAAGCGCGCGAGTGTCCGGTACGGACTTCAATCCACTTATCAAACGAGCTTCTAGGCGACAAACTCTTACCATCGCCGGCCAGTTCGGCGGGCTTGTTCGGGTTGCCGGCCCAGGCAATTTCGCCTGCCTCTTCTGGCCTAAACACATACAAACTGACCAGCGAATTATTAAATGCCTTAGCCCGCATACTGAGCCCAAGCACGCCACAGCTCTGGGGCATACTTTGCGCAGTCTCTAGTTTTGCAGGCAAGTCATCTAAACAGAATACCGGATCCGCCTGGAATTTCAGGCACCAGTCATGAATCGTTTGCAGCGTATCGCTTGCAAGTGCTGCGCCCCACGTTGTGACCGCGTCGCCGACAAACAAAGCGGCTGAGGTGGCACCCGTCAAGCCCATAATGGCTGAGTGCTGGGCGCCAATGGCACTCGCAACATCCGAACCTATAGCAAGCGAGCCTCGAATAGGCTCTACCACGTCAACCACAGCCTGATACAAGTCGCGCTGTACCGAGGTGCGGTAGTCAGACAGCACCTGCACAAACTCTGAGGCGAGCTCTTTGCACTTTTCACGCGCAGCAAGCGGAATCACCTTAGCGGTGTCGTCGTGCGAGGCGATCAACCCCCAAAGCTTGCCATCCATCATGATGGATGTTGAGAACGACGACAGCACATTCATGTTCGCAAGGTACTGCATGTGTACGGGTGATACCGAGCGTAAATCTGACCAGGTCAGGTCTAACGCGGCGGCTGTGCCAACACGCGTCTTGATCGCAACGGGTGCAGCCGACGAATCCGGGATGTGCCGATACGGGGTCTGCGCATATAAATTACGGGCAATTGCCGGGATATCAGTGGCCGGAAACCGCAGTCCCAAGTAAGACCCCTTCCCTTCGTCTGCCGCCTCTGCTAACACTTCACCTGACCAATCATGGTGAAACTGATAAAGCATCACACGATCGTATCCAGTGGTTTGGGCAATTGCATCCACCAAATTTTGACGCACAACCTGAAGGCCGATTGCATCGATCGAACCCTGTGGCCGCGCAAGCCGAATCGCAGCAAAATCGATACTAGTTGGCTGCGAGGCTTCAAACTCAATAAGCCAACCCGCGCTCGTGCCGGAGATCAACACGTCGACCTCGCCAAACCCCAGATCCACGGCAGCCGGAAAGTGCATGCGCCGACCCGCGCTCGCAGGCCACGATACAAGGTCGGGCAAGATTTGCTCTAGCCAATCTTTACCATCAAGGTCAAGCAGTTCGTCGGGCTCTTGTCCAAGCAGAGTTGCTGCGTTATCACTCACATACCGAACCTGCCCACTGACTTTCTCAATAAAAAGAAGCACGCCGTTAGGCTGAATCAAACCAGAGTTAGCAAGCGGTTCTTTCTCGCACTGCTCGAGGCCATTCAAATCGGTAACAGGCATGAAGAGGTATCCTTTTTTTTGAGGTGTTCTAGTCAGGCTAAAGACACGCTGGTTTGGCGATGATTTGAAACGGCGATCTTTAAAAGGTACAAGGGCTCAAGGACGCATGTTTCGCAACACACCAGTCGCAAGGCTAAAAAATATTTCATAAAGTGTAGTGCGGCGGCTTCGGCGTTAAGCAGTTTTTTCGCGCAATTGACTGGAGAAAATTGCAAAAGTTAAGGCCTCCGAAGAGGCCTGTCACTTGTCATTGAAACTACCCCCAGAACGATGACCCGTATTTTTTATGAAAAAAATATGTACCGGTATGGTACTGATGACACTTACCTTTTGACCGAAATGCGTTGGATCAGTCATGCCTCAACCAAATGAAACTCAACCCTCATACCTAATGCCGCAGCGTATTTTCTGAGCGTGCTTAAACTCGGAGAATGTTTGCCCGTTGCTAGAGCGCTTTCTAACCTAGCGATCGCGGGGGCATGAGTGCCCATACGCTTTGCTATTTGTGCTTGAGATAAGCCCTCTTACTTCCGGGCAGCAAGAATCTCGTCAAGAATTGCGAACTCCTCGCGATTGAGCCTTTCTGTCTCTGCCTTCACAGCCGGGTTCTTGAGCATCTTTTTGACCATCTGCTCATGTGTCAATGGTTGGATCAATTTTGTTGTCATTGCTTTGTTTACTCAAATAATCTACCGCTAAAGCATCACGCGGGGGGGTTCTAAGGGCAATTGACGACTCAACATACAACTTGAGTTCTACCGCGTTCAAAAAAAATCTTTGATTTCGGGTATGAGTTTCAAAGCTGCTAAAAAGAAATCATCCCCCTGGATAAGTTACACATTGATACAGACTCGCCCGACACTTTGGCGCACAATGCAGCCCTTGTCATTTGGAGTGAAAAAATGTCACTGAAGAAATCCTTGCACAATCATTCGCTGAAGTTAAACGAACCATCACCGTCTGCGCTTAACCCCGAAATGCAATGGCTCAGAGATCAATTGCTCGAAGGCGCTGCCTCCGAGCCAGGCGAACCCTTTAGCAAAGAATACTTTCGTAAATTGATCAACCGTCGCAAGCAGCAAGGAGAGCACTCTTGCTAACAATCATTCCACGTAAAAGGGCCCATCAAGATCTACAAGAAATTATTACGTACTACGATCATCAGGCGGGGGAAATCGTTGGCACAGACTTTATTCACGAACTCGAGGCCGCTCAAGATCTAGTATCGAATTATCCGAAAATTGGTTCAACCAGGCTTTGTGAGAAGGCAAACCTAACAAATTTGCGTATATGGTCAGTAAAGCGATACCCGCATCAGATCTTTTATCGACTAGAAGCAGATCGCATTGACGTTTGGCGAATTCTTCACTCGAGAAGAAAGTGCCCTCTGGATCGGAGTTGATCAACTTCCTAGCCCATCACCTAGATAAAGCTAGGGCCTCCGAAGAGGCCCCGCGCCTGACAGTCGAAACGGGCATGAGAGTAGTTTTTTTACTACCTAGACGTTAAACAAAAAGTTCATCACATCGCCATCTTGCACGACATACTCTTTACCTTCAGCGCGCATCTTGCCGGCTTCTTTGGCGCCTTGCTCGCCTTTGTAGGTTATGAAATCTTCATAGGCAATCGTTTGTGCGCGAATAAAGCCGCGCTCAAAGTCGGTATGTATCACACCGGCGGCTTGTGGGCCGGTGGCACCGATGGGTACTGTCCAGGCGCGTACTTCTTTCACGCCGGCGGTGAAATAGGTTTGCAAACCTAACAAAGTGAAGGCGCCGCGGATCAGGCGGTTTAGGCCGGGCTCTTGCATGCCCATGTCTTCAAGAAACACGGCCTTATCTTCGTCAGGCAGTTCTGCAATTTCGGATTCGATCGAGGCGCAAATTGCGACAACTGGTGCATTGCGGGCGGCGGCGTACTCAGTCAAGCGATCAAGCATTGGATTATTTTTGAAACCCTGATCACTGACGTTGCCCACATACATGGCGGGCTTGGCGGTGATAAAGCACAGCGGCGCAATCAAGGCCATGTCTTCGTCTGACAAACCAAGCGCCCGAATCGGTTGGGCATCGTCTAATTGTTTGATCACAACTTCAAGAATCGCCACAACTTTTTGTGCGTCTTTATCGCCCGAGCGTGCGGTTTTTTGATTGCGATGCAAAGCTTTTTCAGCGGTTTGCATATCGGCCAAGGCAAGCTCGGTTTCAATCACTTGGATATCAGAGATGGGGTCGACACGGCCGGCGACGTGGATGACGTTGTCGTCTTCAAAACAGCGCACCACGTTAATAATGGCGTTGGTTTCGCGGATGTGTGACAAGAACTGATTGCCCAAGCCCTCGCCTTGGCTGGCGCCAGCCACTAAGCCTGCGATATCCACAAATTCAACCGTGGCGTGCAAGATACGCTCGGGGTTGACGATTTCGGCCAGCTTGTCTAGCCGCGCGTCGGGCACCTCGACCACGCCCACGTTGGGCTCGATCGTGCAAAACGGATAGTTTTCGGCGGCGATGCCGGCCTTGGTGAGGGCATTAAAAAGGGTTGATTTGCCGACGTTGGGCAAACCAACGATGCCACATTGCAGAGCCATGAGAATCCCGAAAATCTAGTAAGTGAAAACTGCTTATAGAATATGAGTTTAACCGCTCTAGCCAGGGGTGTTGTTGGCAAAGCCACCCCTGTGAGGTTTAGCCCTGCCAAAGCTCTGCGCTATCGGATTCTTTTGCTTGCTCACGCATGACTTTCGCTTGCTTACCGATAACTTCCGCTAGTTACCCACGACTTTTGTTCGCTTACCCATGAACTTACCTGATCTTTTAGCCCAGCCAGTTGGCTCGCTACCCGCCTGTCTGAGCGCCGCGGCGCAACTCCGCCCCGAGCACCCGGCGCTGATCTTAAACGGGGTCACCCTGAACTATCGCGAGTTTGACCAGTTGGTGTCACGCGCGGCAGCCAGCCTGCAGCGTGACGGCGTGCAGCCTGGGGATGTGAT
>JBIIWK010000074.1:0-12153 GCA_044338955.1 Burkholderiaceae bacterium | reverse complement strand
ACCCTGTTGTTGAGCGTGCGCTCGACCGTATTTTTATTCTGCACGCTGATCACGAACAAAACGCCTCAACGTCAACAGTGCGTTTGTGCGGTTCGTCTGGCACGAACCCCTTTGCAGCCATTGCTGCAGGCGTGGCCTGCTTGTGGGGCCCCGCTCACGGTGGCGCCAACGAAGCTTGCTTGCAAATGCTCGAAGACCTGCAAGCTAAGGGCGGTATGGCCAAGGTCGGCGAGTTCATGGAACAAGTCAAAGACAAGAACTCAGGCGTTCGTTTGATGGGTTTTGGTCATCGTGTTTATAAAAACTACGATCCACGCGCTAAGTTGATGCAGCAAACCTGCAAAGAGGTATTGGCTGCCTTGGGTCTTGAAAATGACCCGCTGTTCAAACTCGCAATGGAAGTCGAGCGTATTGCGCTCGAAGATCCGTATTTTGTTGAGCGCAAGCTTTATCCAAACGTCGATTTCTACTCTGGCATTGTTCAGCGTGCGATCGGTGTGCCAACGGCTTTGTTTACGGCGATTTTTGCTTTGGCGCGTACCGTTGGCTGGATTGCCCAATGGAACGAGATGATTTCTGATCCAGAGTACAAAATTGGTCGCCCTCGCCAGTTGTATCAAGGTGCGACTTCGCGCTCTGTTCCTAAGCGTAAATAAGTATCCGGTGTTTTCCTTGCTTGTGCGTCTCGCGCAAGCAAGAAGGCAAAGACGACCTACGGGTCGTTTTTTTATGCCCGTCCGAGTTGGTCGCGTCTGAACCCTGTTTCGTTCGCACAACGCTTATCAAAATAACCTTCGATAATCAAAGACTATCTACACAAAAGCCGCTGGTTTATTGACCCCGCGGGTTATACTTTGTCGCCGGACTTTAAGGCTCAAAACAACTGCCTTCTGCCCGCTATCCGCAAATCGGTTTGGCCGAGTAAACGGAAGGTATTCCTGCATCGTAACGGGTGAAGCACCCGACAAGGTGAAGCGTCAAATGTCATCAGAACTCGAATCTCTACAGAACTCCTATTTATTTGGGGGTAACGCCCCATACGTCGAAGAGCTTTATGAGGCTTATCTCGACAACCCTGGCTCGGTGCCAGAAAACTGGCGAAACTATTTCGACCAATTGCAGCATATGCCTGCGACCGATGGCCAAGCTGCCACGCGCGATCAAGCGCACGCACCCATTGTTGAATCTTTTGCCTTTCGCGCCAAAACCGGCGGTTTTGTTCAGCGTGCAAAAGAATCCGATCTGGCCGTCGCAACCAAGCAAGTCCATGTGCAGTCACTCATTGCTGCCTACCGCACGCTGGGTTCACGCTGGGCTGAGCTCGATCCACTCAAGCGCACGGATCGCCCCGCGATCCCCGAACTAGATCCAGGCTTTTATGGCCTGAACGAAGCCGATCTGGATCAGGTTTTTTCAGCGGCTAATACTTATTTCTCTAGCGCAAGCACGATGACCTTGCGCGATATTCTCAAAGCCCTGCGCGATACCTATTGTCGCTCAGTGGGTGTTGAGTTTATGCATGCCTCTGACCCCGCTGTAAAGCGCTGGATTCAAGAGCGGCTTGAGTCTACCTTGTCGGCCCCGGCGGTTGCGCCAGAGCGTCAGCGCTACTTGCTGCAACAGCTGACTGAGGCTGAAGGCCTTGAGCGTTATCTGCACACCAAGTACGTGGGCCAAAAGCGTTTTTCTCTAGAAGGGGGCGACAGCTTTATCGCTTCGATGGATGAGCTCGTTCATCATGCGGGCGAGTCTGGTGTCCAAGAGATCGTTGTGGGGATGGCGCACCGTGGTCGTCTGAACATGCTGGTCAATATCATGGGCAAAATGCCTGGTGATTTGTTTGCCGAATTCGAAGGTCACCACGCTGAAGGTTTAAGCGACGGTGACGTGAAATATCACAATGGCTTTTCAAGCGACTTGTCGACCCGCGGCGGTCCAATGCACCTGTCGCTCGCCTTTAATCCCTCGCACCTTGAAATCGTCAACCCAGTAGTCGAAGGTAGCGTGCGCGCACGTCAAGAACGTCGCGGCCCTGAGGGCTACAAGCAAGTGTTGCCCGTGCTGGTGCATGGTGATGCTGCGTTTGCCGGCCAGGGTGTCGTGATGGAAACCCTCAACCTAGCCGAGACCCGCGGATATGGCACGGGTGGCACGGTTCACCTGGTCATCAACAACCAGATCGGCTTTACCACCTCAGACCCGCGCGATACGCGCTCGACCATCTATTGCACTGACGTGTCAAAGATGATCGAAGCACCGGTATTTCACGTGAATGGGGATGATCCCGAGGCTGTTGCGTTTACCACCCGTCTGGCGCTCGATTTCAGAATGCAATTTGGTCGGGATGTGGTGGTAGATATCGTGTGTTTCCGTAAGCTCGGCCACAACGAGCAAGACACCCCTTCGCTGACTCAACCGTTGATGTACAAACGCATCGGCGCTCACCCTGGTACACGTAAGTTGTATGCAGACAAACTCACTGCACAAGGCGTACTTAAAGAAGGTGACGGTGATCAGCTCGTTAAAGATTATCGTCAGTACATGGAAGACGGTCAGCGTACGATCGAACCTGTATTAACAAATTACAAAAGCAAGTACGCGATTGACTGGACACCTTTCTTAAACGCGAAGTGGACAGACCAGGCAGACACTGCTGTGCCTTTAGCCGAACTCAAAAGCATTGGCGAGGCACTCACACAGACGCCCGACGGATTTACGCCGCATGCGCTGGTGACAAAGTTGCTTAACGACCGTCGTGCAATGGCGCGTGGCGAACAAAATCTTGACTGGGGAATGGGCGAGCATCTCGCTTTCGCGACGCTGGTCAAGGCCGGCTACGCGATCCGCATGACGGGTCAAGACTCTGGTCGCGGCACCTTTACCCATCGCCACGCCGTGCTGCACGACCAAAATCGTGAGCGTTGGGACGACGGTACTTACATTCCTTTGCAAAATGTCTCAGCAGGGCAGGCGCCCTTTACGGTAATTGATTCGGTCTTATCCGAAGAAGCCGTCTTAGGCTTCGAGTATGGCTACTCGTGCGCAGATCCGAACACCTTGACCATCTGGGAAGCCCAGTTCGGTGATTTCGTGAACGGTGCTCAAGTTGTGATTGATCAATTTATCGTTTCAGGCGAGGCAAAGTGGGGGCGCCAGTCTGGCTTGACGCTAATGTTGCCGCACGGTTATGAAGGTCAAGGGCCAGAGCACTCTTCCGCCCGTATTGAGCGCTTCTTGCAGTTGTGTGCAGATAACAATATTCAAGTTGTACAGCCCACCACGGCAGCACAGATTTTTCATCTGCTGCGTCGCCAGATGGTTCGGCAGTTCCGTAAGCCACTTGTGATTTTGACGCCTAAGTCATTGCTGCGCAATAAAGATGCGGGCTCTGCTTTAAAAGATCTGTCTGTGGGTCGTTTTCAGCCGATTATTTCTGAGCTCGACGACAAGATCAAGGCCGCGTCGGTTAAGCGGGTGTTGGCGTGCTCAGGAAAGGTGTATTACGACTTGGTGCACGGTCGTGCCGATCGCAAAGACGATTCGGTTGCGATCATTCGCGTTGAGCAGCTGTATCCGTTTGCACACAAAACCTTTGAGGCCGAGCTGCGCAAATATCCCAAGGCAACCGAAGTGGTTTGGGTGCAAGACGAGCCGCAAAATCAGGGTCCCTGGTTTTATGTGCAACATCATTTGTACCAAAACATGTCAGCGGGACAAAAGCTCGGTTATGCCGGTCGCCCGGCGTCAGCCTCGCCCGCTGTCGGTTATTTAGCCAAGCATCAAGAACAGCAAAAGGCGTTGGTTGAGCAAGCCTTTGGCAAGTTCAAAGTGTTCATGCTGACCAAATAACTGTATTCAAGCGACTTTACCAAAATACTACGATCCCTCACGGAAAAAAAATGGCAATCACCGATGTAGTTGTGCCCCAACTGTCTGAGTCTGTATCTGAAGCAACGTTGTTAACCTGGAAGAAAAAGCCCGGTGAGGCAGTCACAGCTGACGAAATTCTGATTGAAGTTGAAACTGATAAGGTGGTGCTCGAAGTGCCTGCGCCAGCTTCCGGTGTATTTGCCGAAATTGTGCGTGCCGATGGCAGCACGGTTGCATCGGGTGAGGTGATCGCTCGCATCGACACCGCAGGTAAAGCTACAGGCGCGTCAGCTGCGCCAGCGCCGGCAGCCGCTGCTGCGCCAGTCGCAGCAGCGCCAGTGGCAGCAGCACCCGCTGCAGCCTCCACGGCGAGCGCTGGTGTAGCGTCGCCAGCCGCCGCTAAAATTCTTGCCGAAAAAGGCGTTGCAGCGTCAAACGTTGCGGGCTCAGGTCGAGACGGACGTATCACTAAAGGTGACGCCCTAGGTGCTTCGGCGCCTGCCGCTGCGCCGGCCAAGGCTGCGCCTTTGGCAAACCCCTCGGTGCCCATGACGCAATCTCTAGATGGTCGCCCCGAGCAGCGCGTGCCAATGAGCCGTTTGCGTGCTCGCATCGCCGAGCGTCTGTTGCAATCGCAGCAAGATAACGCAATTCTCACGACTTTTAACGAAGTCAACATGCAAGGCGTGATTGACCTGCGCAACTTGTACAAAGACAAGTTTGAAAAAGAGCACGGCGTGAAGCTGGGCTTCATGTCATTTTTTGTCAAAGCAGCCGTTGCAGCACTCAAGCGTTACCCATTGCTGAATGCATCGATTGATGGCAAAGACATCATTTATCACGGCTATTTTGATATTGGTATTGCGGTCGGTAGCCCGCGCGGTTTGGTTGTGCCGATTCTGCGCAATGCGGATCAACTTTCAATCGCTGACATCGAAAAAACCATTGCTGATTTTGGCAAACGCGCTGCTGAAGGCAAGCTCGGTATTGAAGAAATGACCGGCGGCACGTTCTCGATTTCAAATGGTGGTGTGTTTGGCTCGATGTTGTCGACACCCATTATCAATCCACCTCAGTCAGCGATCTTGGGCGTACACGCTACCAAAGACCGCGCTGTAGTTGAAAAAGGTCAGATCGTGATTCGGCCGATTAATTATTTGGCGATGTCTTACGACCATCGGATTATTGACGGTCGCGAAGCGGTCTTAGGCTTGGTTGCGATGAAAGAAGCGCTCGAAGATCCACAACGCTTACTGCTCGAAATCTAAACCGAGGTACTCATGTCTACTCAATTTGATGTTGTTGTGATCGGTGCAGGCCCTGGTGGTTATATTGCTGCGATTCGTGCTGCACAGTTAGGTCTGTCGGTGGCGTGTATTGATGCCTGGCAAAACGGTCAGGGCGGCCCCGCGCCGGGCGGTACATGTACCAATGTTGGCTGCATTCCGTCCAAGGCGTTGCTTCAATCCTCAGAGCACTACGATCAGGTCAATCATCATTTCGCAGAGCATGGCATCGAGGTCAAAGGTGTCAGCTTGAATGTTGCACAGTTGCTAGGTCGTAAAAATAGCGTTGTGAAGCAAAACAACGATGGTATTTTGTATTTGTTTAAAAAGAACAAAATCACGTTCTTTCATGGCAAAGGTGCGTTCGCAGGCAAGGTAGCGGGCGGTTGGGCGATTAACGTCAGCGGCACTTCAACAGCCGATATCGTTGGCAAGCATGTTGTGATCGCAACAGGGTCTTCGGCCCGCGAACTGCCAGGCTTGCCCTTCGACGAAAAACAAGTTCTGTCCAACGACGGCGCACTCAATATTTCGGCCGTGCCTAAAAAGCTGGGCGTCATTGGCGCGGGTGTGATCGGCCTAGAAATGGGCAGTGTTTGGCGTCGCTTAGGTGCTGAGGTGACCGTGCTCGAGGCGATGCCTGAGTTTTTGGCAGCACTCGACCAGCAGGTCGCAAAAGAAGCCTTTAAGATTTTTACCAAGCAAGGCTTGGCGATTCAAACCGGTATCAAGCTCGGTGAAATTAAGGCTGGTGCTAAAAGCATCACAGTCCCTTACACCGACGCCGCGGGCGCCGAGCAAAAACTTGTTGTCGATAAACTGATTGTGTCGATCGGCCGCGTGCCGTACACCGGCGGTCTGCAGGCTGATACGGTTGGCTTGCAGCTCGATGAGCGCGGCTTTGTGGTGGTCGATGGCGATTGCAAAACGAATCTGCCAAACGTTTGGGCGGTGGGTGATGTGGTGCGTGGCCCAATGCTTGCTCATAAAGCCGAAGAAGAAGGCGTCGCTGTCGCCGAGCGTATCGGTGGGCAGCATGGCCATGTGAATTTCAATACGATCCCCTGGGTGATTTACACCTCACCTGAAATTTCTTGGGTGGGTCAAAATGAGCAAGAACTCAAAGCAAGCGGTCGCGCGTATAAAGCGGGTAGCTTTCCTTTCTTGGCTAACGGCCGCGCGCGCGCGCTGGGTGACACAACTGGGTTTGTCAAAATTCTGGCAGACGCAGTAACCGACGAAGTGTTAGGCGTGCATATCATTGGCCCCATGGCCTCTGAGTTGATTGCCGAAGCCGTCACCATCATGGAGTTCAAGGGTGCGGCTGAAGACATTGCCCGTATCTGTCACGCACACCCCACCTTGTCAGAGTCGATGAAAGAAGCCGCACTTGCCGTTGATAAGCGCACACTCAATTTTTAAGAAACGCCTTTGAACGTTCTTGAATCCTACGAACACACACTCGCTGAGCGGGGGTATCAATCTGACCCAGCGCAGCGAGCTGCAGTTGCTCGGCTGCAGCGCTACTTCGATGACTGGGCTCTTTTTAAAGAGCAGCGCTCAAGCGCGGTAAAACGGTTCTTTAAACGCCCTGAAGTCCCGCGTGGTGTGTATTTATGGGGTGGCGTTGGGCGAGGTAAAAGCTTTTTGATGGATGCGTTTTACGCCACCGTACCGGTTAAGCGTAAAACGCGTTTGCACTTTCACGAATTCATGCGCAGTGTGCATCGCCAGCTTGACGAAGTCAAAGGCATGCAAGACCCGCTTGATGAAGTCGCACGTCGTATTTCAAAAAACTACCGTTTGATTTGTTTTGACGAGTTTCATGTGTCGGATGTGGCCGATGCGATGATCCTGTACCGCTTGCTCTTGAAGTTTTTTGAGTTTGGTACCTCGTTTGTGATGACCTCAAATTACGAACCTTCTACGCTTTACCCCGACGGCCTGCACCGTGATCGTTTATTGCCTGCGATTAAGCTAATCCAAACGCGCATGGATATCTTGAATGTTGATGCTGGCATTGACTACCGTAGGCGCACCCTTGAGCAAGTCAAGTGTTATCACACGCCTGGTGGGGCTCAGGCTGATGAAGCGCTGCAGTTGACCTTTACTCAATTGGCAGACACTGCGGCACAAGATCCGGTGTTGTTGATTGAGCACCGAGAAATCCGTGCCAAACAGCGTGCGGGTAGTGTGGTCTGGTTTGATTTTGCAACACTTTGTGGCGGCCCACGCTCGCAAAACGACTACCTTGAATTAGCCAGTCGCTTTCATGCGGTGATCTTGTCTGATGTGCCCAAAATGGGCCCACGCGAGGCCTCTGAAGCGCGCCGGTTTACCTGGTTAATCGATGTCTTTTACGATCATAAGATCAAGCTGATCATGTCAGCCGCTTGCGAGCCTGATGAAATTTATACCTCAGGCCCAATGTCTAACGAGTTTCATCGCACCGTGTCTCGCATTCTTGAAATGCAATCCAAAGAGTATCTAGACTCTGAACGTCGCGATACGGTTAGTATTTAATCCTCTGCTGCTGCGGCACCAGTGTCTGGGTTCAAGTGTTAGATTCAGTGAATATCTGAGCTTAAACATCGCGATACCGTAAAACTCTGAGCTTCAGAGTAGAGATGTCGTCAGAGTTTCAAGACAAGTGTTCGGTGAAAGTTCAATGGCTATCCCCGACCTGTTCGCGGTGGCTGTAGACGTTACACTCGTGGCTTAGCCGTTTTCTCAAACCTCAGCACTTGGTCAATCTATGAATACCCGCGTTCTGACCGGCATCACCACTTCTGGCACGCCGCACCTCGGTAATTATGTGGGGGCGATCCGTCCGGCCATACAGGCTAGCCAACAGCAAAACGTTGATGCTTTCTTCTTTTTGGCCGATTATCACGCCCTGATTAAGTCTGAAGATCCTGCGTTAATTGCGCGTTCGCGCCTTGAGATTGCTGCGACCTGGTTAGCCTCGGGGTTAGATCCCGAGCGCGTAACCTTCTACCGTCAGTCGGATGTGCCCGAGATTCCTGAGTTGTGCTGGATGCTGACCTGCGTCACTGCCAAGGGGTTGATGAACCGCGCCCATGCCTACAAAGCGTCAGTCGATCAAAACACTGCCAGGGGCATTGAGGCCGATGACGGCATCAATATGGGCTTGTTCTCGTATCCCATTTTGATGGCAGCCGATATTCTGATGTTTAACGCCCACAAGGTGCCGGTTGGGCGCGACCAAACGCAGCATCTTGAAATGGCGCGTGATATCGCCCAACGCTTTAATCATTTGTTTGGCCAAGGGCATGATTTTTTTGTATTACCCGAGGCCGTGATCTCTGAAGATGTGGCAACCTTGCCAGGCCTTGATGGCCGTAAGATGTCTAAAAGTTACGGTAATACCGTGCCTTTATTTGAAGGTGGCGCCAAAGCTCTGAAGTCTGCCGTGGCAAAAATTGTCACTGACTCGCGCGGGCCCGGTGAACCCAAAGATGCAGACGCCTCGCACCTGTATCTAATCTATAAGGCCTTTGCGCAACCTTCTGAAGCCGCAAACTTTCATGCTGAGTTGTCGGCGGGCATGGGTTGGGGCGATGCTAAAAAGCGCTTGTGTGATCGTATCGAGCAAGAAATGGGCCCACTGCGTGCGCACTACGAAGACTTAATGTCGCACCCTGATCGTATCGAAGAGATTCTGCAAGACGGGGCCCGCAAGGCACGCGCGATTGCAACACCGTTTATTCAAGAGTTGCGTCAGGCGGTTGGCCTACGTAGTTTGGCCACTGCACGTACAGCAACGTCTGCACAGGCCACAAAAAAAGAAAAATCCTCGGGTAAAAGCGCGCGCTACGTCACCTTTCGAGACGACACCGGTCAGTTTCGGTTTCGTTTGTTGGCACAAGATGGCACTGAGTTGTTTTGTTCGATTGCCTTTGCCGATCCTAAACAAGCGGGTGCTGTGATGCGCGCTGTTCAGCAGGCAGGCGCACAGGCCAGCCTTAAACTCGAGGGTGAGCTTGGTTTGCTGATTGTGCAAGGCGAGCAAGTGATTGCCAAGGCAACTGACAGTGCAACAGCCGAACAGCGCGAGCAACTGATCGCGGCCCTAATGTTGGCCATGCAGCCAAGCGACGCATCTTAGCGCTGCAACCCAGCAGCTTCGACATCGGTAACGGCCGATCGCTGCAACGCTGGGCTGTTGTCCGACACAGTAGTGATTTCAGCATCCCAGCAATGGCGTGGTCTTGCGGTGCTACAGCCCCGCAGTAAAAGCAATGGCTCAAACTTACTCGAGTACTCTGACGGCGGTTGGCCTTGCACTCAGCGCTAATTAAAACGTGGCGCTGAGTGCAAGGTGGCGGCGTACCGAACAATTACGATTTTTTTAGCTTGGCAAAGGCCGCAGCCATCGCGCCGCCTGGACTTGGCGCGGGTGCGCTACTTGCGCTCGGCTTGCGTGCACCACGATTGGCATTGCCGCCTGATCCGCCGCCGTTGCCACCGCTCGGGCCTCCACCCGCAGCCATAGATCTTGCCGGTGGCGCATCATCAGTCAACCGCATCGTCAACGCAATACGCTTACGTGCAATGTCTACTTCTTGCACACGCACCTGCACGGTTTGCCCAACGCGTACGACGTCGCGCGGGTCGCTCACAAATTTTTCAGCGAGTGCCGAAATATGCACCAAACCATCTTGATGCACACCGATATCCACAAAGGCACCAAAGTTTGCCACGTTGGTCACCACGCCTTCAAGAATCATGCCCGGCAGCAAGTCGTTCAGCGTTTCAACGCCTTCTTTGAAGGTTGCGGTCTTAAATTCGGGGCGTGGGTCACGACCCGGCTTTTCGAGCTCAAGCAAAATGTCTCGTACCGTTGGGACACCAAATTTTTCATCAATGAACTCGGCAGGCGATAAACCTTTGAGTTTGTCGCGATTGCCAATCACGTCTTTCATTTCGCTGGCAATTTTTTTCAAAATGCGTTCAACCACCGGATAGGCTTCGGGGTGAACCGAAGAGCGGTCGAGAGGGTTGTCGCCATTTTGAACACGTAAAAAACCGGCCGCTTGTTCGAAGGCTTTTTCTCCGAAACGCGAAACCTCTTTGAGTGCTTTGCGATTGGCAAACGCGCCTTTTTCGTCGCGATAGCTGACGATGTTTTTGGCTAGAGTGCTGTTTAAACCCGAGACGCGGGCGAGCAAAGCGGCTGATGCCGTATTGACATCGACGCCGACGGCGTTGACGCAGTCTTCAACCACAGCGTCAAGCGAGCGCGCCAGTTCGCGCTGATTTAAGTCGTGTTGATATTGGCCTACGCCAATGGCTTTGGGCTCGATCTTGACGAGCTCAGCCAACGGATCTTGCAACCGGCGCGCAATAGACGCAGCGCCGCGCAAGGTCACATCAAGATCCGGAAACTCAAGCGCGGCTAATTCAGAGGCTGAATAGACCGACGCACCCGCTTCAGAGACCACTACACGCGTCAACTGAAGATCAGGCTGAGCCGCCATTAAATCGACCACAAGTTTTTCGGTTTCGCGCGAGGCGGTGCCGTTGCCGATCGCAACCAGTTCGATCTTATGACGGCGTGCGAGAGTCGCTAATACCGCTAGCGTACCGGCGCGATCACGACGTGGTTCAAACGGATACACGGTTGCGGTTTCAACGACCTTGCCGGTGTGATCAATCGCAGCCACTTTGACGCCAGTACGAATGCCGGGGTCCAAACCCAACACGGCCTTTGGGCCCGCCGGCGCCGCGAGCAGCAGATCTTTTAAGTTCGCGGCAAAAACGCGAATCGCTTCGGTTTCGGCGCTTTCGCGCAGGCGCGTGACCATTTCAGATTCGAACATGGTCAAGAGTTTGACGCGCCAGGTCCAGCGTGCAACGTCGGCTAACCACTTGGCACGCGCAGAGGGTGCTGCCGAGAACAAGTCTTTGCCAAGTTTTAAAAAGTTGGCAACGCGTTCGACGCACGGGTGGGGCACCAGAATGTCTTGACTGGCCTCAAGCCCAATGCGCAGTTCGAGAGCGCCTTGCTGGCGACCGCGCAACATGGCCAAGATACGATGCGAGGGCAGGGTGCGCAGGGGTTCGTTGAAGTCAAACCAGTCTCTGAAATTTGCGCCGTCGGCTTCTTTGCCATCGGCGACCTTTGAATACAGATAACCGTGCGACCACAAGTGGGTGCGCATGTCGCTTAGCAAATCCGCGTTTTCGGCGTAGCGCTCGGCCAAAATGTCGCGCGCGCCATCAAGCGCAGCCTTGACGTCGTTGATGTTGGCTTCGACGTTGAAGTATTGCGCAGCGAGCGCAGCAGGGTCGCATTGCAGATCAGTCAAAATGCCATCTGCAAGGGGTTCTAGTCCCGCTTCACGGGCAATCTGCGCGCGGGTACGACGTTTGACCTTATAGGGGGCATAGAGGTCTTCAAGACGCTGTTTGGTGTCCGCTTGTTGAATCGACTTTTCAAGTTCAGGTGTCAGTTTGTTTTGTTCTGTAATTGACGCCAGGATCGCAGCACGACGCTCTTCGAGGTCGCGCAAATACAAAAGACGCGTATCCAAGTTGCGCAAAACCGTGTCATCTAAACCGCCGGTGGCTTCTTTGCGATAGCGTGCGATAAAAGGCACGGTCGAGCCATCATTGAGTAACTCAATCACGGCAAGCACTTGCGCGGCACGGATGCCAAGCTCTTGCGCGAGCTGGGCCACAATCCGTACCTCGGCCTCTTGAGACGTGACGGGTGCGCTGAAGGTGGTTGCTGCAGTGGCTGCGTCAACGGGTGGGCGTGAGGGTGCAAGCGACGTAGAGCCCGTTGTTACGGCGCTAGGCTTAGCGGTTGCTGCGGAGGTGCCCGCAGCGGCAGAGGCACTCGCAGTGGCACGAGCAGATGTGGCAGAGCTCGTTGCAGTTGCACTCGGGGCGGCAGCAGCCGTAGTCGCCGCAGCTGCGTCAGTGGCGTGGGTGGCAGTTTTGGCAGAAGTCGATTCAGTCATTGGAATGA
>JBIIWK010000321.1:0-3583 GCA_044338955.1 Burkholderiaceae bacterium | reverse complement strand
CCTTACCGCCCACATCGACTGGGCCATCTACAAAAGCGTTACCTACACCTGCCGCTAACAATTTATTTTTTTGGGCTTGTGCGTCAGCCGAAGCATCGAGTGACACCGCTTGCACCACGAAATTGCCACGCGTTGGCGCCTTGGGGGTTGTGACAGCGCCAGGCGGGCTCGAAGACTCGGCGGTTGGACGACCCTCAAGCAAGGCTACCGCACGCGCACCGTCGTCAGAGCGATTGGTGGGCGCGGAATTAGGCGTTGGTTTAGCCGCCTCGACTTTAGGAGGGTCTGTTTTTGTTGGCGCCGCCGGATCAACGCGTGGTTTGCCCTCGGGTTTGGCTGGAGGAGTCGGCACAGGCGCAGACGTACCTGGCGGCGTTGTTGTTGCGGGCGCTGCCACTGCAGCCGAAGCGCCTGGAGCGGGCGCTGACGCGCCGTTGCTTGCAACGGGATCGCTTAGATTAGGCTGAAACGGCGCGTTGCGATCAGGGATCTTAATGGGTATTTTGCTTGAGACCGGTACGGGCTCGGAGTCAAGCAACATGGGCAAAATCACAACAGCGGCCAGCACCAAGGCTACGGCACCCGCTAGGCGCCGGCGAGCCCGCACGCGCAAGTCAGCTGCCTGGGCCTCGCTGGACACAGAGGGGCGCACCTTACCCGGAGGTTTACGCGGCGCTGCACTATCTTTTCTGGAAAACAGTCCCATTGATCCAAACACCCTGACTCAAAAAAAAGACATACCCGAAAAGCGACTGATGTCGGCGAAAGGCGTTTAAGCTGACCGTCCGCTAGCTTGCAATGCGCCAGCCACAGTCAAAAACGATCCGAATACAACGATTCTATCATCTGGCTTACTGAGTTTGTGGGCAGCCGCCAGAGCCTCGGCAACCGAAGAGTAGGCGCTGACAGCCACTTCGGCTTCGCCTGGCTGCTGATGGCCCGCGATACTTTCTTTTACCTTGGCAGACAGTTGCTCGGCGGTTAACGCCCGCTTGCCGGGCAAACCGGCGCAGAACCAATGATCGATGCGGGGGGCCATGTGCTTGACCACAGCTGCAATATCCTTATCAGACAGCATCCCGAACACCGCGTAGGTGTAGGGATGAAAACCCATGTTGCCCAAGTTTTTTTCAAGAACTGCCGCGGCATGCGGATTATGGGCGACATCAAGAATGACGGTCGGCTGACCGGGCAGAATCTGAAACCGCCCAGGCAACGACGCCTGAAGCAAGCCCAAGCGCACGGCCTGTTGCGGTACCGCTAAGCGCTCGCGCAGCGCCTCAAGGGCTGCCAAAGCGCCCGAGGCATTGAGCAGCTGATTAGCCCCCCGCAATGCAGGATAGGCCAAAGCGTTGCGCCGCTGCTGGCGCCCGGCAAACGCCCATTGCTGCCGATCGCCCGAATAATTAAAGTCACGACCAAACAACCAAAGATCGCAGCCAATGGTTTTGGCGTAATCGAGCAAGGATTGAGGGGGTGCGGGGTCGCTGCAAATTGCCGGACGACCGTTGCGATAGATATGCGCTTTTTCAAAACCGATTTTTTCGCGTGTATCGCCCAGCCAGTCGACGTGATCAATGTCGACGCTGGTGATAATTGAGCAATCGGCATCCACAATATTGACCGCATCCAAGCGCCCGCCCAAGCCTACCTCAAGCACCATCACATCAAGCGAGGCGGCGGCAAACATGGCGAGTGTTGCTAGCGTTGAATATTCAAAATAGGTTAACGATACGCCTTGGCGGGCGGCCTCTACCATGCTGAAATAACGCACAAACTCTGCGTCAGAGACGATTTCACCATTTAGGCGAGCTCGCTCGTTGAAGTTCACCAGATGAGGCGAAGTGTAAAGCCCTACCCGATAGCCCGCGGCGAGCAAAATCGCTTCGAGCATGGCGCAGGTAGAGCCTTTGCCATTGGTGCCACCCACAACAATTTTGAGTGCCTTGGTTTCGATTGGCAGACGCGCAGCGACTTCGCGCACACGCTCAAGCCCCATGTCAATCGCGCTTGGATGAAGCTGCTCGAGGTAACTGAGCCAATCGGCGAGTGAGGCGGTATTTGAAGGTGCAGCAAGGGTCATGGCAAAAGTCGCGTCGATTCAACACACAAGATTGCATTTTAACCGGATGCGCTGCTACGGGCTGAAAACGCTCAGACTTGCACCGTGCAAGGCACAACGCGTTTTGCCTGATCTCTGCTTGAGTAGATTAAGGGTTCAAGAGATCACGCGATCAAGCCTTTTGCCCGCTTTCTGCGCATGTCGCTCGAGGGACAAAGTGTATGGCGCTATTTCTACTAAAATCGTCTGCACATGAATGACCGCAAACCCTTGGACTTGACTGCTTTTCTTTGCATCGCGCTGCTCTGCTCTCTATGGGGTGGGCAACAGGTTCTGTTTAAGCTCACTATTCACGACATTCACCCCAACATGCAGATCGCCTTGCGCTCGGGTATTGGATGCGTGTTGCTGGCCGCGTTCATGTGGCACAAAGGTGTTTCGTTGGCGCTCTGGCGTGGGCCATGGCGAGCGGGCGCGCTGGTAGGATCTTTGTTTGCCCTTGAGTGGTGGATGATCGGCGAAGCCCTTCAGTATACGAGCGCCTCGCATGTGGTGGTGTTTTTATATACGGCGCCAATTTTTACTGCACTGGGCCTGCACGTCTGGCGTCCTGATGAGCGCTTGAATTGGTGGCAATGGATAGGGGTCTTGATTTGCTTTAGCGGAATCGGCCTGGCTTTTTTAGGCTCGTCTGCAGCGACACAACTTGACCCACAGATGTGGCTCGGAGATTGTCTTGCCTTAGGTGGCGGCGTACTTTGGGCCGCGACGACGGTTGTCACCCGTTGCTCAGGTTTAGCGCACATCCCCGCCACACAAACAACTATGTATCAACTGTTAATTGGCGCTCTGGTGATACTGCTACTGTGCCTTGCTCTAGGTGAGACCGAGATCCGCTGGAGCCCTTTTTTGGTGGTCAGCATTGTGGGCCAAGGCGTCGTGATTTCGTTTTTTAGCCTCTTGGTATGGATTTGGCTGCTCAGACATTATTTGGCCTCGAGGGTTTCGATTTTTACCTTTATTGCGCCGCTGATCGGTGTAGGCTTGAGTGTGTGGTTGTTAGACGAACCTCTTCACAGCGTATTTATATGGGGTGCCTTGATGGTGATGGCAGGTGTGGTTTTAGTCAACCTTGCACCTCAGACCCAACGCTTAAACGGAGCATAGTTGTGCCATGTGTCTAGCTATTTTTGCGCAAAATTTTTTACCGGATTGGCCACTTATTGTTGTGGCAAACCGAGATGAACTGCACGCGCGCCCGACCGAGGCCGCAAGACCATGGGATGAGGCGCCCTCGTTGCTGGCAGGCCGTGACTTACAGGCGGGCGGCACGTGGCTTGGCCTGACCACTACTGGGCGTATTGCTTTACTGACCAACTATCGCGAAACGGGTATGCACGACGATCGGGCCCCCTCGCGTGGTCGTCTTGCAGAGCACTATTTACGACAAGAACAATCGGCGCAAGATTATCTGCAAACGTTGCAACAAGACGATGCGCCCTACAACGGTTTCAATTTGCT